>JBHLNR010000063.1:0-17604 GCA_048941385.1 Promethearchaeota archaeon | reverse complement strand
TATTACTTTTACACTAATTCTTGTGTCTATGAGGATAATATATCCATTTTAAACTGATAAAAATACCCTATTATTAGGTATATATTAGTGAAAAGAAGGTTTATTTATGGAAGGAATAAGAATTATTCAACATGTTGACCTTTCTAAGGAACCATTTGTAAAACCATTATGTATTTTGGGAATGCCAGGAATAGCCGATGTAGGCAAATTCGCTTTAGATTCCTTAATAGGGCAACTTAATGCTAAAAATTTAATGGATATTATATTCGATGATTATCCTGCTGGAGCTATTGTTGATGATAGTATTTTATCTGCTCCTAAAGCAGAAATATTATATTGGAAAGATCCAAATGAATTAAGAGATATAATATTAATAACTGCTGATGCTCAAAGTCTAACTCCTAAGGGAATTTATAGGATCTCCAACTTCCTTACAGAAATAATCAACCAATATGGGATTAAATTAATTGTTGCCCTGGGTGCTTACCCCGTAAGTAGTCGAAAGCTAAATTCTAAGGTTCCAAATATCTATGTTAGTTCTACAAATCGGGAAATCTTAGATAATTATTTGGTTGTTACTAATTGTCAGAAGATTCAAAAAGGTGTAATAATCGGTGCAAACGGTTTAATTCCAACCCTAGCAAAAGCAAGGTATAATATTGATGGATTGGTTTTTCTTGCAGAAACGGATAATATGGCTATGGTTAATGAAGATATCACTGATTTAAGAGCATCAATAACTCTATTAGAAATGCTAAAAAAGTCATTTACATTACCAATTAAGAAGAAATATTCATTAGAAAATATAGAGGATATAACTAAAAATCTTCAAATCAAAAAAGATCAGTTAGAAAAAGATCTTGACACATTTCAGGTTGTAGACACTGATGATAAGAGAAAATCGCTTTATATATAGAAAAATCTTTTCATTCTATTTCTTTTCATTATACTTTTTCTAATTTACTCTTTTTTAGCAAAAAATATTTTAATCATAAAATATTTGATTATAATATGAAATATGTGTGTGCTAGAAAGAGTTGCGGGAAAGAAGTCAGTAAAAAAGAATTGAGCGCACTTCCAGGCATTAAATGTTCTCATTGTGGATTTCGGATTTTATATAAAAAAAGACCAGATGTCATAAAAAGGATTAAAGTCCGTTAGATAATTTTCTTTTTTAAAGTAAGATAAATAACAATATTAAATAGATTTTAACTATACTTGCAATAGATGTTTAAACATTTAAATCAAACTTCAAATGATTTACTAATTCTTTATATCTATTACGTATAGTTGCTTCAGTGACCCCTGCCGCAATTGAAATTTCTTTTTGAGTTCGCCTTTCTCCTTCCTGTATTGCCGCAACATACAATGCCGCACCTGCCAAACCGGTTGGTGCTTTTCCTGCTGTAATACGATGCATTTTGGCCAGTTCTAGAATTGAAGCAGCTCTATTTTGAGTTCTACCTGACAATTTCAAATCAGCGCAAAATCGAGGGATAAAATTAATTGGGGATGATACATGAATATTTAATTTTAGTTCATTTAAGATTAGCCGGTAACACCTGGCGATCTTTTTCTT
Source organism: Promethearchaeota archaeon (assembly GCA_048941385.1). Lineage (GTDB taxonomy): Archaea > Asgardarchaeota > Lokiarchaeia > Sigyniarchaeales > SOKP01 > Loki-b32. The sequence goes on along the minus strand of JBHLNR010000063.1, from coordinate 16,025 downwards.
ATCAACAGAAGCAAATTCTATGAAATCATCCAAGGTTTTAGGCACATTATTCAATCTGCAGGAAAGATAAATGGATGCGATTAACATAGCTTCAATAGACCTTCCTCTGATTAGATTTTTATTTGCCATTTTTCTATAAATATGTGCTGCGGATTCTTTTATATCTTTAGAAAGGTTTAGTTGTGAAGAGAAACGATCCAATTCATTCATAGCATAAGCTAGGTTTCTATCGATCGATTTGTTGGTTCTAGTTCTAACATGCCATTTCCTTAAACGGTAGACCTCTGCCTTCATTTTTGGGCTAATTGCCTTCCCAAAAGCATCCTTATTTTTCCATCCAATCATAGTACTTAGTCCTTTATCATGGAGAGTTAAAGTTGTGGGTGCTCCAACTCTCACTTTTCTATTCGCTTCTTCAGAAGTGAATGCTCTCCATTCGGGGCCTGAATCTATGACTCGTTGATCTAATACTAAACCACAATCATTACAAACAATCTCCCCACGCGTGTCGTCAGAGATCAAACTTTTGTTACCACATTCTGGGCAAGAATTTAAATTTTTTTGAGGTATTGAAAGATCCGTCAAATCCAACCCTTTAAAAAATCTATTCTTTAATTCTCATAATTAATGTTGCACATATAAATATTTGCGTTTTGAGGATTTGTCCATTAATAATAATCTCATACTTTTTTTTTTGATTTTTATCTTAGATCGTAACATTTTAATAAGTTTGTTCTTTCTTCTATTATAATGCGACATTTTTATAAATCACATGGAAAGCATTGTTATCTTCGATCTTTTCAAACAAAATGCACAAGGTGTGGAGCAGATGTATTATATTGGGAATGCCGGCATGGAAGTAAAGTTTTTTTTAATTATCCCCCATATGGAAAATTAATAAGACATTATTGTCGGCATGCTACGGGTAAATTTAAAGTAAAGACTAACTTTCCTGTTATTGTTAAAAAGCCTAAAGGACTTCTAGAAAAGGAGTCACCAAGTTGTCCTGCATGTGGTAAATTATTTAAAAATCTTGAAAATCTTAATGATCATATTATTAGTTTGAAAAATCAAGATGGATTACATCAAGATTTCGATAGAAACAACCTAAATTTTGAATTAGGATATCGAGAAAAAAGTCAATTAAGTTCTGATAAATATAAATTACAGTATAAACCAAAATTTGGGAAAATAAATATTAAAAAAAAGAATTAATATTGCTACATTTATGTTATAGTTAAATTTTTAAAAAATCAGTTTATAATTATTTTATAATAAATGTGATTTCTCGAATTTTTAAAAGGCAATTATAAAAGCATAAAAAAAAGGTAAAAAAGATGCCAGTAGATCCTGCAACCGCAGTATATAATTTGATGCAAATAGATCCTAATATTATAGCAGCAGCAGTGATTAAAGGTAAAGAAGTTATTTATACTACAGATAACTGGGATATTAGTGGAGATGTTGATAGAGTAGTTTCAAGTTGGGTTGGTCAAAACGCTCAATTCATAATGGTTTCTGGAGTAAAATATTCGATACTGCAGATGGAATCTGAACGCTTAGTAGCAATTTCATTGAAAGGTGAAGGAAGTATCTGCGCAGCAAAAGATGACGAACATAAACTTATCTGTTATCTTCAGCCAGATGGAGATGCGCGTGGAGCTATAATGGACGTTCAAAGAACTGTTGGTTCTATGCGTTCACAAGGACCATATATGAATGCAAATGCCCAGATGGGGCAAAAAGCAACAGAGATGGGTGGTGCTACCTCAACAAGTTCAGCAGGAGGGGTGAGTGTAGATCCACAGCTCCAAGGTGAGATTAAAGCTTTCTTGGATTGGATAAAGGATAGCGAAGGATTAGCAGGCTATGTTAACTATTATCTTCAACAAAATAATGCCCAAATCATATCAGAATTGTCTAAAATATATAATGAATTAAGGCAAATTTTTGGTGTCTAATTTTTACAGTAAGGTAAAGATTTCACAATGCAAATAAGTCATTTAGTTTTTTGTTAAGATTTTTTTATAATTTTAGATATCATATTATTAGGATTAAAAATTCTATCTTAAAAGTGATAGTCTTAGAGTTTAAACAGAATTTTAATTTAAAGAATAAAATTATCGTATCTTAGACACAGGATGGTGTAAACGTGAAAAAAGATAAGCGAGAAAAAAAAATCGCGAAGTTAAAAGAAGTTATTTACGAAAAAGAATATTCAACTAAAGAAAACGAGGATCTTGATATCCCATCTGTTCCTGAACCTCCTAAGAGAAAGCAAAAACTATCAATAAGTTCCCCCGATTTAGCACCAGATGTTCTAGAACGGATTAAAAAGGTAGAATCTCCTGATATGAAGGTTGTTTTAGTTAATTGTGAAAGATGTAACGCTGTCATTCCAATTCCTGTTCCAAAAAATGTTGTTCTTGAATCAGAGTTACCTATAGTTCCTGTAAGCTATGTTCATAAAAATCTGGAGAATAAGGATCAACATTGCATAACGATTCATTTAGATCACGACTTTGATATCCGAAGACAACGACTTTCTGATGTAGTTATTGCTTCGGATTGAAAGTTAAATTTAGTGGTTATTTATTTATCTCAATATAAAATAAATTAAGATTAGAGATCATTATGAAATTACTCATTGATAAGAGCTTTAAAATCGAAAACTATACTGTTTATATCACCCTTCTCAGCCTGTATAAAAGTTTTTTACTACTTATATCTGATCAAGAAGAACTGGGAATAGGAAACGTTACTCTAGGGTCTCCCTCGATTGTTGAAGGGATTAAATCACCTACAGCTTCTTATAACTTATTTGGGATGAATAATAAGCTAATTAGCACAATAATTGCTGAAAAAGTCTCTAAAGTATTAAATGCACCTGTTTTACTTCTATTATTTATGAAAACTAAGAAGGATGAGGAGACAATTCTTAAACCAATAGTTAATTTCATTAATGAAATTCTAGAGGGATTAACCGTAGACGAATAGAATTGCAGAGAGTGGGATTCGAACCCACGCACTCCTATGAGATCGGATATCTTATTCCTTTAAGGATCTTGAGTCCGACACCGTTAGTCATAAGCCCTTATTCATAGGAGCTGTATTGACCAGGCTTGGTTATCTCTGCGTTTAATGAAATGATATAATTATATTGAATATTAATTCTTTTATCAATTTATTATTTAGCTAAACAAATAATCTACTTTTAAATGTATTATAAAATTTAAAGAGTTTATTTAACTACAAATTATTCTTATCCACCGAACAGTGGTAATACAAACATGAATAGCATCATGGCAACCATCATAACGATCAGAAATATACATTGAAAACGTCCTTTCTTTTTCTGCTTTCGTTCGTGTTCTATCATATTGTCTTTACAATTTTGGCTACAGAATTTTTTATCAGTTGACATTGCTTTTCCACAAACGGGGCAATGACTATGTGGGCCCCATTTTTTCTTTATCTGGTCTTTCCATGAAGATTGAGACATTTTAATTTCTTCTCGTTTATCGTAGTCTATAATTAATTTGTAAAAGAATTCATTGGTTAAAATAATTTATGATATTTTTATTCCTTTGAGATTTCTGTTCCAATTATGTCTTTTTCTCCATCCAAAAACTTACTTAGGTTGTTTAAATTTGTTCCAGACATAATCATAACACTAATTTCGCTTCGCTTTAGAATTTGTAAAGAAACAGCATCGAAAATTCGATATTCTCCAGCAGATGCTTGGTTATCCTCTGTTGCTAATAAAATTAATTTTTGTAGATGGTCATAATTTATTTTTTTTAGCAATTTTGCATTAGAAAATTTTTTTGGATCTTTATCATAAATCCCATCTACATCTGTGAGGATTATTAATTTGTCTGCCTGTATGAATTCTGCAACTTCTAGAGCTACAGAAGTTGTTGATTGACCAGGCTGTAATCCCCCCATTACAATGATTTTATTAAAAAGCAAAGCTATAGAAAGTTCTTCAATAGATTTTGGGACTTGAGGATAAGCATAATCTTGAAAGCACGATATTAATAGTCTAGCATTAATTTGAGAGATTTCGATTCCAAAAGTATCGCATAGAGCTTCTGATCCATTAAATAATCTAATATTCTTAATAAAATCTCTAGCAAGCAATCCTCCTCCACAAATTATAACAAGTTTCCCCAAATTTTTTCTACTTTTTAAAACATTACATAATTCAGTAATTTTACCAGAATTGATCTCATTATTCTGAGTAAATAGTAAAGATCCACCAATCTTTATGACAATATTTCCCTTCATAACATTTTCATTCAAAATATCTATTTAATAATATATAGATGATTTAATAAATTAAGTTACTTGCGATAATGATCCCTTTCAAAAGAGAAGTTACTGTTGAAGTACCTCATAGAATTTCTGGTTTTTTTGAAATTGTAGATGAAATTGATGGAAAAAAAATTGAGGATCCAGAAAAAATCGGATCAAGAGGTGCCGGTTTTAATCTAAGTGCTGTGGGAAGAACAACAATAAAAGTTGAAGAATTGGATAAATCTAATGAACAAGAAATACATATATTTATTAACGATGAAAAGGTGGATCAAAAGGCTGAAACATCTTATTATATCTATGAATATATAAAAAAATTTTTGAAAAATTCTTTAAAAATAGAAATTTTTCATGATTTTCATTTACCTGTTGGATGTGGTTATGGAGCTAGTGGTTCTGGAGCTCTGGGTACGATTTATGGACTTGATAGTGCTCTGAATTTAGGCTTAAACGATATTGAAAGGGGGAGGATAGCCCATATTGCTGAAGTGATAAATAAGACTGGATTAGGAACCGTTTGTGGGCAATTACGAGGAGGGTTATGCATTTTAAAAGAACCAGGTTATCCTTGTGTCTCTGAAAGCATTAATTTTCCTCGAAATGTTAAAATCATATGTGGTTCCTTTGGTATGATACATACTAAATCAATTTTAACTGATCCTGTTTTAAATATGAAGATAAAAAAGGCAGGAAGAAGAGCTCAAGTAAAACTATTACAAAAAAGAGATATAAAATCATTCATTAATGCTTCTATTGAATTTGTGAGAGAAACAGATATGCTTAGAATCTTAAAACTGGATAAACTTGAAGGATTAGTAAAAAAACTAAATAACTTGAATATTTTAGGAGCCAGTATGAACCAATTAGGAAGATCTGTCTATGCAATTTGTAAGAAAGAAAACGAAAAAGAAGTTATGGAGGTTTTTAATACATATAAGCCAGAAATTGACATTTATAATCTATCAATTAACAAGATGGGGCCACGTATTATAGATAAAAGAATTAATTAAACATTTTCATTCATAGATTTTGACTTTAAAGTAGCTGCTTCAACAGCCCTTATAAGTGTTGCTCTCAGTTTTGCTGATTCAATTTCATGAATTGCAGTAATAGTTGTTCCTCCTGGTGTTGCTACCATATCTTTCAGTTCTCCAGGATGTTTATCCGTTTCTAGCACTAATTTTGCAGAACCTAATACCATTTGAGCAGCTAGTTTTAAAGCTACATCTCTTGGCAACCCCATTTTCACACCTCCATCTGCTAAGGCTTCTATAATAATGAAAAGGTAAGCTGGACCACTTCCTGATAGTCCAGTTACCGCATCCAAGTGCTTTTCTTCTAATTCTACAACCAGACCAAGTTCATTAAAGATATTTTTTACAAAATCTAATTCAGGTTGTTTTATATATTCATTAGATGAAATAGCTGAGGCTGCAGCTCTTACCATTGCAGGTGTATTTGTCATAATTCTGACAATACCGAATTTCTTATCGAAGTATTTACTAACATGAGATATTGAAATTCCAGCAGCAATTGTAATGATTACATGTTTATCAGTTATGACTGATCTAATTTCTTCTAGAACCTTATCTATTACTTGTGGTAATACAGCAATTAAAATGAATTTTGCTTCTTGTACCACATTTTTATTACTTTCGGCAATATCAACCTTAAATTCTTTTATTCTTGTTGCAAGTACATCTTCATTAATATCATATATAATGATCTTCTCTCTCCCTAAAATTCCAGAAGTAATTAAAACCCTTAAAAGCGTAGAACCAATTTTACCAACACCAATTATACCCAGTTCTTTCTTAAACATAATTAATCATTTTTATCTATTCTAAAAAATCAAATATTTATTAGATATATACTAATTAAAGTTCATTTTTAAAATCATAATAGTTACTCTTTTTAATCAATATATGAAAGAGTTGTTAAATTATTATGATAAAATGCTAATAAAGAGGAAACAAAACTTATTTGGTATTGCTACTAAATATATAAGTGAGATTTTAAGTCTTCGATAAGATCTAATCGTATAACGCCACGATTTCGATCAAATCCATCACATACCATACTTCGCACACCGATTATGTCCGGGTTTATTTTTCGAATGCTAGACAAATCTTGTTTACTTAAATTACCAGCTAAAGCTATTTTTAAATCAAGATGATTAGCTTTTTCTTTAAATTCACTTAACTGTTTGACATTTAAAAAGTCAAATATCCCTTTTTTATCTTTAATAAAAGTATCTAGCATGGCTATATCCGCACCAGATTCTGCTGCGATTATTGGGATGGATAAAAAATCTAAACAGTGATCTACCCTTGAAAAGTCTGCGTAACCTGCGGTTACCACCTTAATAGCCGTATTGTAAGTTTTTACAGCTTTCACTACAGCTTTCATTAATTTAATCCCTTCCTTAATATTTTTTGGACCTTTCAATCCCACTTTTATTATATCCGCACCAGAAACCACAGCACCTAATGCTGCCAATGATGCGGATCCTGGTAAATTAGGAAAATCTCCGATTGTTGCACTTAGCAACTGGGAGCTATCTTTAGGAATTAATTCTTTCATTTCTTTGATAATCCAAGGAAAGTTTGCTCCAAGAGAGCCCTCTTCAGGATTCTTACAATCTATGAAATCAACCTCAGCACTAATCACAATTTTAGCTTCTTCAATTGTTTTAGGGCTTATTAATAGTTTAGTTTTATTCCGCATGACTTAACATATATAATTTAGAAATATTAAAAAATTTATTTGAGACTTTAATTAAGAATTTAGTTTAAAATCCATGACTTAATGAATAAAGCAATTGATAATTTTAACAAATATCTATATTATGAGTACTAGATCCTAAGATGAAGAGATCTGCAAAGTAAGGTTTTGAATAGGGAGGCTTTTAAAAAAATGTATTAGTACAAATATATATAAAAATTTAAATTAAATCATTTTTATTAAATATAAAATAAAGAATAATAGGTTATTATGTCTCCTAAAGAAATTACTAAAGTAGAAATTACTGAGGAAGTATTTAAAGAGCCAAAAGAAGTGATAGACAAATTATCTTCTAATATAGACCTCAGGTATACAAAAGTAATACAAACTTACGTTATGGAAGATCGTAGATTAAATCTTGCATTAGAACATGAAGGTTCTAGTTATTTTAAAGGAAAAGTCGTCTGGATTGGCAATAAAAAAGACGATACTGATGGATCAATATTTTGTGTTGATACTCGAGATGAATTAAAACAAATTAACCCAACTGCCGAAAATACTGAAAGTGTAGTACTGGATGTAAAAAAGGATCTTATCAAAGTATCTACAGCCTCGAAAACTAAATGCTCTGTATGTGGTAAAAATATTGAAATTTTTGATGAAGTCACTGGATGTCCAATATGTGAGGCAAAGGCACATAGGGACCATTTAACGGATTGGGTTAGAATGAAGCATACCTGTCCCGTTTGCAAGAAATCTTTAAATGTTTCTAGCACTGGAGTTATTTTCATTGATTAATAATCATTAATCTTTAATTTTTCTTAATTTTTCAATGTTTATTGTTCCATCATATAATGCTGTAGCTATTAATATTCCCGCAAATTTATGTTGGATATACTTTAAAATATCTTCATAATCTTTAATTCCGCCTCCTACGAAAATCTCACCATTAAAGGTGTTTTTTATATCTAGATATGATTGTGGGATGCCTCCCATTTTTTGACCTACTCTAAATAAATCTAATAATATTATTTCACGTATTCCAATTGTCTGAATATTTTTGACTATTTCTAAAGGAGTCATTTCTTTTAATTCTTTAGCTTGTGCGAATACTTTTTCTTTATACATATCAATACTAATAATTAATTTTTCTACTCCCATGATGGATATAGCGTTTTTCACTTCTTCCAAGTTCTTCACTGTTTCTAATCCTATTATTAGTTTTTTTATATTAAATTTAGTAAATTGATGTAGATCTTTTGATTTAACTATTCCAAGATCGATAATTATGTCTAATCCCTTGATCTTTAAAATTTTAGTTAACAACGCTAAATTTGGCTTTCTATTAAGAATTGCGTCAAGATCTGCAATATAGAATTCATCAAATTGAAATTTATGTGTAAGAATTTTCAGTATCTCCAAAGGATTAGAAGAATTAAATAATTTAGATCTAAGAGGTTTATAATTATTTCTTTCACCCTTAACGCCATGAACTGCTTCTGAATTCAAAATATCCAATACAGGAATAACTTTAAATTTTCTCATGATAATCTAAGTGTTAATATTAGGTTCTTATTATAAATACTGGAAATATTTAATATTAGACAATTTTCTCGATTATATAGGATTGAAAAATTACCTTGATTTAATACTCTCTGATTTTAAAAGATTATATTTTAATTAACAAATAAATAATTTTTTTTTTAAATAATAATTGATAAAGTTATTTTAAAAATTGGGTAAAATTTTGAATTATGAGGGAAATGAAGACAGAGGCATATATTAACAAAATTATAGAAGGCACTGGTTTAACAAGAAAAGAAATCCAAGATATGGTTGAAGACAAGAAAAAGGAATTAAAAGGGTTGATCTCAGAAGAGGGGGCTTTGTTCGTTATCGCCAGAGAATTGGGTGTTGATGTAAAAGAAGAAAATAAAGATTTACTTGAAGATTTCGATCTCTCTATATCAGACATATCAGAAAATATGAAAAATATTAATATTTTTGGTAGGATAAAAGAAATTTATAATGTAAATAAGTTTAATAAAGCAGATGGTGGTGTTGGGTACGTTGGGTCTTTCTTATTACATGATAAAACGGGAGATGTTCGAATTGTTTTATGGGATGACAATGTTAATGTATTTAAGGAGGATAATTTTGAACAAAATGGAATGGTAAAAATTGTAAATGGAATTGCAAGAAAAGGAAAATTTCAAGATAAAGAAATTCATATTGGGAGATTTGGAAAAGTAATATTGTCCCCAGATGATGTGGATTATAAAAAATACCCTAAAGTTAAATTTGAGTTAATGGATATAAGTAATGTAAACTTAAATCTTAAATCTATATCTTTAGAGGGAAAAATAATCCAAATATCACCTCTTAGAGAATTTACTAAAAAAAGTGGAGAAATTGGTAAAGTAGGGTCCATTTCACTTTTAGACTCAACAGGTTCTATAAGAATAACTTTCTGGAATGATGATACAGAAAAATTTAAGAATCTACAGATTAATGACGTTATAACTATTTCAAATTTAAATCCAAGATTAAGTTCCTTAGATTCCAAAACTATTGACATGTATGCTAGTAAAAATACAACTATTAAGAAAATTCAAAAGGAAATTGAAATTGAAGTAGAGTTAATGCAAAATATTAACAAACTTCAAGAAAATAAGGGTGTCGTCTCTTTTAAGGGAAAAATTACTTCACTTGACGATTTGAAAGAAATTACCACAAAAAAGGGTGAAATCCTTTCTTTACTAGGATTTATCATTAGTGATGACACTGATTGGATTAGAGTAACGTTATGGAGAGAGATGGCGGAAGATTTTTCCAAAAAGCTATCAGTTGGTCAAGGTTTAATTTTAAAAAATGTTTTACTTAGATTTAATAATTTTTCTCAAAGAAATGAAATAACAACCATGAATGATAGTACTATTGAATTAATTGATTTAGAAATTAAAAATCTTAAAACATACGATTATTCCTCGCGAAGTCAAGACACATCTTTTTCTCGGAATTATGTAAAAATCGATTCTATTAGTAGTCCCGGAATTGTAGAAATCAAAGGATACATTGCTAGAGATCTCAATAATATAACGATTTATGAAGCATGTACAAAATGTATGAAGAAAGTTGATAATTGTACTTGTGATATAAGAGAAGACACAGAATTTAGGATGATTGTTAATCTAATTATTGATGATGGTAATGGTTCGATTAGAACCACCTTTATGGGAGAAAAAGCTGAAAAACTTGTAGGAGTAGAGACAAGTAAACTTGTTCAAATAATGGAAACTCCCGATTTTGAAAAATTTCTAGAAAATAAATCTTCAGAATTATTAGGAAAGGATATAATTATAAAAGGAAAAGCAAAGTTTAGCGATTATTCGAGTTCATTTGAGATTTCTGTATTTGATTTTAAAGATCTAGATATTGATGATGAATTAGAACGAGTTATGGAAATAATTAAAACATAAATTCTTTATTATTTTTTATTGTAAATTTAAGTAGATTGTATTAAATTTAATACTTTCATTATATATCCATTAAGCTATGCAAAAAATAGATGTTGTTGGGATTGGTGAAGTGGTTGTTGATTGGGTTTCAAGAATTCCAAAATTACCCAAACCAGATGAAAAGATAGATGCTCTTAGTGAAGATTATTTTTCAGGAGGAGTAACTGCAAATTACTTAGTTGCTGTTTCCCGTCTGGGAGTCAAAAGTGGATTTATTGGAGTCGTTGGAAATGATTACTATGGGAAATTTTTAATAGAAGATTTTAAAAAGGAAAATGTAGATACGTCATTTACTTTAGAGAAGTCACAATTTAAAACACCGGTTAATTTTATATTTATATGTAATGGAGAAAAAACAATAATTCAATCTCCACATATGCAAATTACCAAGTTATCAGTATCTGAGTTACCAGAATCATATATTGCTAATTCAAAACTTTTACATACTACGATAATTCATCCAGAAATCACACAATTAGCAATTACTATAGCTAAAGAACATAAGGTAAAAATCAGTATTGATCTGGAATCTCAAATCGCCCAAAGAGGATGGAAAAATTTAAAGGATATCCTTTTGAATGCTGATGTTTTAATCCCAAATAGAGAGGGGGCCAAAAGGATTACCAATTGTGAAACTCCAGAGGAATGTGCTAATGAATTAATAAATCGAGGGATTCCCATCGTAATTATTACACTAGGTTATAATGGGGCTTTACTTACAACACAGAATATGCAAAAAATAATACCTAGTTTTGATATTAAAAATGTTATCGATACAACTGGAGCGGGTGATACTTTCAATGGAGCCTTCTCAGTAGCTTACTGGATTAATAAATGGAATTTAGAAAAATCTATCAGATATGCTAATGCCGCAGCAGCATTGAAAATTCAGAAATTAGGAGCTAGAACAGGTATGCCTTTCGAAAATGAAATAAAAAATTTTCTTTCGATAAAGGAACCAACTTTCAAATTCTAGATCCATTGAAAAGGGTATTTTCATGTGCTTTTTTGAGAAATTACGCAAATTTTACTATATTTTCCTGGATTATTCAAAAGATCATCATAGCTATTAAGAATAGTTTCAGGAGACAGATCTGAATTTTGTTGATTAAAAGGCCAAATCCCTATTATAATGTCACCCACATTTTTAGCATTTCCAATTAAATACCCTTTTTTTTCCCCATTGGATTTCCGTGTAAATAAGATTACCTTGTAGTAATTATAATCTAAACTAGGATTTATATTACCAATTGGTATAACTTCTTCAATATTTTGAAAGAAGATAATATTTTTAGATTTGTCACCTAGAGCTGTTAAGTTTAGTATAGTAAGTGGTTTTTCAAAGGTTAAATTCCTGAAAATTAAATCTAAGTTTTTATTATCAAATTGTGAAATTGCTTTAAAGATTACTTTATAAATTATCGAATCCATATAAATGATTTAATGAGAATTTCTTTAAAGATTTTATAATATTTGTTAAAATTTCAATCCAAAAATGTTTTTTAGCTTTTTATTGACTATTTTCCTTGGATAAGTATATTTTCTTCAGGGAACCCTAAATCAATTAATAATTTTTTCATTTTAAATCGATGATCTCCTTGAAGTTCTACTCCGTTATCTCTAACAGTTCCTCCAGAAGCACATTTTTTTTTTGCTTTTGTTAAAATACTTTTTAAATTTACATCAAAATTTCCAACAAAAGTAATTACAGTGACAATTCTACCCCATTTTCGGGTATCATTAGAGATGACTATTTGTTGTTCATCAGCACTTAAGCTATCACAAATACAGAGTTCTTTTGGAAAGCTACATAATGGACAAATGTCGTCGTCTTTAATACTCTCTTATCACAACCTTTCTTATTTAAAATATTTAAAATTCAGTACTAAAAAATAATAGAATAAAATCTTATAAAAATCTTTTTCATTTTGCTTAATGCTTATTAATAAGGATAATCAATTATTTTAGAAATTTGGTCAAACTAAGAAAACTTAAAATTGCTTTCAAAAAAATATTTAAAGCTAAATTTTTATTATTTATCAATAGGCTTATTCTTTTTACTGTAATAAATGTGTGATAATTTATAATGCAGAGTTCTTGGATATTTAAGGTTATTGTTGCGGGAGCAGGCGGAGTGGGAAAAACAGCGATGATTACACGATATTGTACTGGAAAATTTGAAGAAGGCTATAAAATGACGATAGGAGCAGGATTTCACACCAAATCCGAAACCCTTGACACACAAGAAGTAGTGAAAATGCAATTATGGGATTTTGCCGGGGAAAAGCGATTTCGGGAACTCTTGCCTGATTATTGTAAAGGTGCAAGTGGTGCATTTATTTGTTTTGATATAAGTGATTATGATACTTTTCGAGAAATTCCAGAATGGCTTAAGATAATTCGTCAAAAAGCAGGATTCATTCCAATAATTTTAATGGGAATGAAATGGGATTTAGCAAATCATGAAGTAGAGTTTGCCTTGGCAAATGATTATGCGAATAGAGCCAAGTGTAACCAATGTGTATTCTGTTCCTCAAAACAAGATATAAACATAAATGAATCTTTCCAAGCTATGGCAAAATGGCTTATATATTATGCAACTCAAGGATAAATAAAAACCCATTACAAGAATCTATTTTTATATAAAAATTAATTTTTAATAGAGAAAAAGCTAAATATAATATTTAATAAAGTAATATAATACAAAAATGTACTATTGGAGCCTCCGTAGCTCAGTTAGGTAGAGCACCCGGCTGTTAACCGGGCGGTCGCATGTTCGATTTCTTTGTTCAATCTCTGAACAAGAAGAAAACCATGCCGGGGGCGCTTTTTTCCTTTCTTTTTCATTAGTTAAGACTAAAATAAGAAAATAGGATATTAATGTCTCTACAATTATCACTCTAAAAATATCACATAACTTAAGGTACTACAGGGCCTCCTCTTATCATAATATTAATTTTCTAGGTATGTGTTTATAAACCACTATTTTAATAATTAGTTTTTATTGAATTCTATATTATCTTAAAGAAGTGAAATAAGAATGATGTTAGTATCCCATATTTCATATTTTTTTTTTCATCATTTTTTTCTATATTCTAGTGCTTATTAATAAAATAAAATAGGATGTTAATATCTCTAGAGTTATTACCCGAGAGATATTACATAGATTATGGTACTGGACCTGGACCACCACGCATACTTTTTATTATTAATGATTTATTTATAGTGCACTAAAAATGAGGTTTTATTAAATTCAATAATGATTTAATAAATATATAAAATTGATAGTATTGTCGTTTGTATCTAGTTATATTTTTCAATTGTTTTGTACTTTATCAAATAATATTCCATATCTTAAGAATCTCTTTAGGTTGCTACCTATCTTTATATCACGTTCAGATAAACGCTCTATGGACTTTTTAGGAAGAGCGTTAGAGGATTATTATTCAGACGATTTAAAAAGCCCCTTTGTATTTTACAGACACTGTTTACGAAAAAAATATATAACGAGATGGGAATTTGATCTGGGTTTATATTTTAGAAATTATATTAATTTATTTCCATTAGAAAAAAAATTAATAGAGATGTGCTATGGAAATATTCTTGATATAGGAACCTGTACAGGGTATTATTTTCCCTATTTAATGGATAAAGGTCCAGCTACTGGGATTGAAATTTCACCTCGAATTTTCAATTTAGCTAGAAAATTGGGAATTAAAAACTGTATTTTAGGTGATATGCTTTCTTATAAGTTTAATAAAAAATTTGATACAATTATTCTTTTTGGACATGATGCAGTTCTTTCAGGAACTCTGTTTGGATTGAGAAAGATGCTAAAAAGATTTAGAAATCTTCTCAATGAGAATGGTCAGATTCTTTTAATAATCCGACATATACGAACATTAAAGTATTGGAAAGTTGTTTTTACTCCCAGGTATGATGGTCAATTTGGAATCCCATTTAAATGTCTTTTCTTGAACGTAAATTTTTTTAGAAGTGTAGCTTTCAAATGTGGATTCCATTCTACCACTCATGGCATAGATGAGTCAACAGGAATTCTATATTGTCTTGTTAGATTGATCAAATCCTCATAATAAAGAATTGAGTGCTCCTATCGGGATTTGAACCCGGTTAATGATACAAATCGAAATGATCTATATTGTCACCAGGGTGAAAGCCTAGCAGTCAAGTTTATATCTAAATGATACTCATTCTTTTTTAAAATCCCTAATATACTAAATTATTAAATAAAGATTAAATTAAAATAGGATGCGAATGTCTCTGATTGTATTCCTCTAGAGATATTCCATAGATTATGGTTGAGGGCCTCCATCACCACGCATACTATAATTATATATTAGTCTATATATACCCCATTGAAAATGAAATGGTTTATTATTAATATCTGTATTATATTACTAAAAAGTATAAGATGCTTAGCATTGTCTATTCTCTCGCATTACCTTTTTCGATTATTTTGGATTATATCAAAGATTCTTCCATATTTTGGAAATTTATTTAGAATTTTACACTTTTTTACATCACGTCCTAAGCAGCGTTCGATGAATCTAATCGCTGATGCGATTGTGGATTATCATTCAAATAATTTGAAATCCAAATTTATGTTTTATAGGAACTGTTTACAAAAAAAATACAATGGTTTAAAGAATGAGTTTGATTTAAAGATATATTTTAGGGAATATTCCGTTTTATTTCCTGTGGAAAAAAAACTTATAGATTTATCATACGGAAATATTCTAGATATAGGTGCGTGTACTGGATATTATTATCCCTATCTAACGGATAAGGGAAACATAACTGGAATAGAAATATCGCCAAAATTGAGTATTTTTTATAATAAATCGAATATAGATTTTATAATTGGAGATATTTTTAAATATAAATTTACTAAAAAATTCGATACCATTATTCTAATTGGAAATGATATTGCGCTTTCTGGGACAATCTACAATTTAAAAAGGCTTATAAAGAAATTTGGAGGTTTATTAAGTGATAACGGTCAGATATTATTGATTATTAACCATATCAGAACACTAAAATACTGGCACGTTGTCTTTACTCCCCAATATAATGGCAAATTTGGAATCCCTGCTAAATATCTTTTTCTAAATGTATACTTCTTCAAGAAGTTAGTTTCCAAATATGGGTTTCAATCGAGCATCCTAAATATAGATTATTCTCCAGGTAACCCGTTTTATCTTGTTAGATTGGTAAAATCATGAAAGTCATGAAAAATTAAGTGATCCCACACTTCATTTTAAAAATATTTATAAGAAGATTATACCTCCAGACTTATGGAAGCAAGCAGAACAGGAATATAAAAGAATCGAGAAAAATATTAAGGATTTTAAATTTAAAGAGGAATAACAAATTAATTGCTCCTGCCGGGATTTGAACCCGGTTAATGATACAAATCGAAATGATCTATATTGTCACCAGGGTGAA
>JBHLNR010000267.1:0-4190 GCA_048941385.1 Promethearchaeota archaeon | reverse complement strand
TTCTTGTTTCACTATTAATAGCTGGTGTTATGGTATATCTTAATAAAAGACGTAATTTATTTTCATCCAGTAGAAAATAGTGGTACAAACACCATTATTCTTTAACAGTATCATTTTTTCATAAATTAATTCACTAGATTCAATGGGTTTCATTCTTTTGAAATATTATTTAATGTTTTAGATATTCTTTTATCTCTAAATTAAATCAAACAATTTGATTTTTATTTCAAAAAAATTATATGTCAAGATTTTCATTAATTACAAAATAACAAAATTTAGCTTTTTCGGGGTCTGTTTTAATTTGCTTAATGTGGAACAGAAATTTGCTTATCCATATATAACTAAATTCAAAAAAGAGCCATTTAAATCTTTTGTTAATATAAAAAGAAGAAATATTGGAAACTTTTATCTTAAGGAATCTGATAGATTAGTCTCATTTTACAAATATTTCAAAAAGAACTTATGGAATAAGCCGAACTTGACTCTAGAGGAGATTTTTTGGTTTTCATTATTCAAGAAATATACCAAAAATGAAGAAAAGGAAATTAGAGATAAAATTTTTAAATACGTAAAAAATTGTGAGATTAGACAATTTGAACAATTAGGATTTAAGTTAATACCTCACCAAGAAAAACAACCTGATATTTACTCTACATATTTAGCCTTAAGTAGTCTGAAAAGTGTAGGGCTTTTAAAAGAATATTTACTTAGTGAAGGAACAAATCAGATTAAAGAAGAAATAAAAAACTTTATTTTATCTTTGAAGAAAGACAATATTTTTCTCCACTGTCATGATAAGGAATGTGATCTCTGTAAGGAGATTTCCTCAGAAAGGACCTTATTTTACGTAATGGAAATTTTTACACATCTAGGAGTAGATATACGGACCAGTAAGGAACAATTCAGAAAATATATAGGTGATAGCAGAAAAAATAATGAAACGCTACTTTATAAATTTCTATGTTTACTGTATCTTGATCTAGAATCGGATGTCAAAGAAAAAGAAATTCAATCTCTCCTTCAATTCCAAAAAGCAGATGGTGGTTTTGGTTTTAATCAACGGGAGGATATAAATGATACATTCTGGATAGTTTATACACTTAGCAAATTTTCATGGTTGCTAGATTATAATCCTTCAGGAGTATATTTCTACATCAATTATAAATTAAATGAGATCTTGGATGAGGAGGATTGGATTACCCAAAGACTAGGTGAAACCTCAAAATTAATAATTCTCTTATCAATAATTTGGAAGAAGTTTATTGATGAAATTGAAAGGATAATATTTAAGAAACTAGAAAAAGAGAATTATATTGATTTATCTCAATTAATAACTACATTTGGATTATCTAATGATATTGAAGATATTATATCTTATATCAATCTTAACTATAATTTCAACCTAAGAATTCTCGATAATAGAATTGAATTTAGAAATTATTTGCGAAACCTAAGTGAAGGAAAACAGATTTTTTTTCAAAGTTTTTATGATGAAATTAATACTAAAAGCATTGTTTCTCTTTCAGGCATGATTAAGAAATATAGAATTTCAAATGAAGAAAATCTCAAGTTAAAAGAAGACATTTTCCCTATAATAAATGATATGATTTCGAGACATTTTTTCAAAGGATCCATTCGGACCAAGAAATTCTTCTTAGCGAAAACGAAATATAACTTCAATTTAAATTCTTTTTTAGAAAAAGTGATTTTATCTGATACAGAAATAAATACAGAGAGAATTTTTGAGGAAAAAGAGAAGTTAGAAGATATTAAGAATGATATTTATAATATGACTTTAAAATTAAAAAATTTAGAGTATCAAATAAATGAAGAAATAGATAGTTATCTTATAATTGATGAAATCCATTATGCAAAAGAAAGATTGAAGTTTATAATCCGAGATTCTTTAATGGAGGCAGATTTCCTTAATGAAAACATTGAAAATTCATTTAATGAAATTTTATATTATATCAATGTAAAAGCCATATTGGCTAATGAAATAACTCAATGGAAAAAAGTATATTCTATTCTGCAAACAAAATTGTTAGAAATTGACTCCCATCTTAAAGAGAAGATAAAGGAAAAAGAAACAATAATATATCTAAATGATTTGTTGGAAAATCTAATAGAGAAACTTGTTCTAATAGAAGAAGATTTGGAAAAGAAATTAGACTCATTTAAGAAAACATTTAGTGAAACTTTTGAGAGAGAATATATTGAAAATAAATTTGATCTGATCATTCTGCAATTAAATCAAATTTCTGAGGATGTAAGCAAATATGACAAGATTATTTTTAATATTTCTCAGCAAATTACTACAACCGAAAGTGAGGTTGTTAAAAAACATAGGGATATCATTAATAAATGGGTAACGATTAAGGAAAAATACGAAAACGAATATAATTTCTATCATGAGGGATTTCAATTTTTTAGGGAAAAATTAAAGAATATTATTATTATTAATGAGAAATTGCAGAAGGATATTTCAGAAATCGGTGAAAATATTAGAAGTAGGATTGAGGGAAATCAATTTCAAGAAGCTTTTGAAATAATAAAAAAGGAATCTAATGTTTTATTAAATGAGAAAATAAGTGAAATCAAAAGCCTTCAGTCAGTTGTTAAGAAGGAAATTAAAAACAAGCAGAAACTCTTTTTGTTGTACAAGCATTTGCAGGATAACCTTGAAAACTTAGAATTAACAATAATAGATTCTATAGCTTCACAATTTCAGTCTTTTAAAGACAAAGTGACGGCGGAAAAAAGTAAAACAGAAATAAAAGATTTTGATGACTTTGTTTCTCAAGAGATTATTAAGTTAAAAGCAGAATTAGTGAACATTAAAAATAAATTTAGTAAAGCAAATAATCTAAAAATTGATGAAGTATCAAAAGTCTTCGATCTTATTGTATCTAACTTTAATAAAAGTAATAAACTCTATACTAAAAAATTAAATAATTGCAGTA
The DNA here is from genome assembly GCA_048941385.1 of Promethearchaeota archaeon. GTDB lineage: Archaea > Asgardarchaeota > Lokiarchaeia > Sigyniarchaeales > SOKP01 > Loki-b32. The sequence continues at coordinate 1,227 of JBHLNR010000267.1, read as the reverse complement.
AAAATATTGAAGATTTTAATGAGAAATCGCATTTAACTATGCTCCAATGGGAGAATTTTACTAAATTTTTCCAAAATGAAATCTCAGATTTAAAAGAAGAGTGTATCAACGATATTATTTCAAATAAAATAAACAAATTAGCAATTGAGAAAAAAACAAACAACATCAAACTTATAGATATAAAAGATGACGTAAAACTTAGCTGTAAGCTATTAATTAAAAAGTTAAAGGATATGATAGAGATCTCATTAATAAATGCTGAATTAAATGAAGATGATAAGACTATTCTTGTTTATACAGACTATTATTATTTAAATAAAGAATTGAGAAACTATATTGACAATCAACTTTTAAAATTAAATAGAGAAAGAGTAGGCAAGGTTTTAGCTTTATACGATTCAAGTATAAGGAATTTATCTTTAAACATAAATATGTTAGAACTTCAAAATAGAATCGATGATTTAAGTATTTTCCAAGAGAATCTCCCTAAAAAATTCTATGAAAAAGTTAATGAACTTCAAGTTAATCAGGAAAGACAAGAGTTTCTAAAAACTAAAAAATATTTTGAATCAGTATTAGAAAATGATACTATTGCTATACATAAAATTAAAACCAACTTGAATATTTTTAATTCAACCCAATCCTTTATTGAACAGCATTATAATTCACTTGAATCAGAATTAAAAGTATACTTTAATAAGTTTTTGAAGAAGTCTGAAAAAAGTGATTTTTATATAGATATGCAGGAGGATTTTAGAATTAAGAGACAAGAGTTTAGGGAAAAATCAAGAAATACTCAAGATACAATAGAAAATAAAATAAAAAGCACTGCAGATAAGACAGAAAGCTCAAACAAATTAATTCCAGAGTTAAGAGAATTCTTCGTAAAAAAAAAGAACGATTTTATGGAGGATTTTAATAATAAAGTAGAAAAAGTTAATGATCAAATTGAAACTATGAAAAATGAGTCTTTTCGTGGCAAACTAATAGATTTTATAAATGATAGTAAAATTAAATTAAGCCAATTACTAGGGAATCTAGAAAGAAAAGTAGAAGACAATATCGAATTAAGAGAGTTTAAAAGAATTAATATTATTATTCAAAGAAGAGCAAAGAGTATCGATGCTGAGATAAAAGAAATAAATCGGACGACATATACAAAAATTCGAGAATTTCATAAACAATCTAAAAATTTTAATCAAATCTCGAAATTTATCTTAAAAGATT
>JBHLNR010000266.1:0-4233 GCA_048941385.1 Promethearchaeota archaeon | reverse complement strand
AAAGATTATTATAAGTTATTTCGAATATTTGCTATTTATGGTATTATATTTACATTATTAGGTATATTCTTAATTGCCCCTAGAGGAATAGCCTTTAACATATGGGAAACTGGTTTAAGTCGAGTTATTCCCGGAGATTATTCATCTCCTGGTGTTATTGTACGTTCAGAATATTTGCATATCGACCTATTAGAAATTGCTAATCGACAAAATTATAGTTATTTTGCTGCAATGCCAATTTTTATGGTCAGATGCACAGCTCAAAATATGTTTTATAATCTTGGCGTTGCATTTTTACTTATTGCTATATGCTTTTATTTTATTGATATAAAAAATAAAACCAATGATGTTGTAAAACTAGTTCTATTTTACGGAAAAACAAGTCTTTCTCTCTTTTTAATTCAATATTTATTCTTACCACTATATAGTGGCCAATTTTCGATTATATTTTATCCAATTGTTTGGGTGGGGTATTGTGGATTTCTAGGATTACTTATGTATATTTGGTTGGAATTCTTTGGAGGAGTTGGAACACCTGAATGGATTGTAAGAAAAATCGCAAGTACAGGAAAGAAAAAAGGATAAGATGTGAAATTGATCTGTCTTGGGATAAATTAAAAAATAATAAGGCTATATTATAAAGATATAAATATTTTAAAAAGATATTAAGATAATAACAAGCGATGAATTAATTATTATTAAAGTTAATTCATAATAAATACAAATTTAGTAATTATCATTCAAATACAAATCTTAATTATTAATCTTATTCGAGTGAATTAAAGATGAACCCAGATTCTCAATATAAATTTAAAATTACCCTCTTTGGTCCTGGAGGAGTAGGTAAAACATCTCTCTTATTACGTTATATAAAAGATTATTTTAACGATGACCTTAAAAAAACTATAGGAAGTAATTTCCTTATTAAAGATGTTGAGCTCGAGGGTAAAAATGTACGACTTCTTCTTTGGGACATAGGTGGACAACCTCAGTTTCATAAACTTAGAACTATCTACTTTAAAGGTAGTAATGCCGCTCTTGGTGTATTTGATTTATCATCTAGTCAAACACTTTTAAAAATACCGGGTTGGGTAAGTTCTATTAAAAAAACAGTAAAAAAAACTATACCGATGATACTTTTAGGTAATAAAGTTGATTTAGAAAGAGAAGTCGATCGAGAAGAAGCAGAAGATTTAGCTAAAAGGTTGAGTTGTGAATATATGGAGACTTCAGCTAAAACAGGAGAAAATGTTGAAATGGCATTTGAAAAGATTGCAAAGGCTTGTCTTCAAGATATAAGTGAATAATTCCTCAAATTTTGGAATACTAATTAATAATATTTAATCTTTTAAGTTCTTCTAACAATTCTTCTGAATTAGTAAATTTTATACAATTTATACCTAGTTCTTTGGCAGATCGTATGTTATTTAAGCCATCATCAATATATAAAATCTGTTTAGGTTTACACCCCGCTTTTTTAATCGCATATTCAAATACTTTAGGATTGGGTTTAATTAAATGAGTTTCGTGTGATAAAATTAATTCATCAAACCACCCAATAAAGGACCAATTTTTCCTTAATATATAATCCCAGTGACTAGAATTGACATTAGATAGTGCAATTAGTTTGTATTGATTAACTTCTCTGATTTCTTTAATTATTTCAACTACTTTAGCATTGTAACCAGATATAATACTATTAAAAGCATTAAAAAAATCAGATTGATCCAGCATACAGACTTGGAGGAGATCACAAGCAAGTTGATAGAACTCATCATCAGTCATATTGCCTTGATGATACATATCAGATTGTCTAAAAAATTCTAACATTATTGGAGTTTGAGGTTTATTTAAAGGAGATTGAATTATTATCTGATTATAAAAGTTAGAAAAATCTAAATCAATTAGTACTCCTCCTAAATCAAATATAATTGCTTTAACTTTCATAACAATAAAAAGAGGTTCTTTATGCTTAAAATAACAGATCACATAAATATTTTTTTAATAGATATAAAGAATGTTCTTAATGTCTGAAGTAAACTCTCGTAGAGATCCTTCTAAAAGGTATTGGTAATTTATATCTAGGGAAATTCCTCGTATCTTCTTCGAGCATTTCGAGCAATTTATCTAACTTAACATTATTGATCTGTTCTGACGTTTGCTTTTTTGGACCAAATGGTTGTCCAATCAATCTTTTTCTAATAGAAATTGTTTCATTCTGTTGTTCATTCTTTCCAATAATTAACGTATAGGGGATCCATTCGATTTCAGCTTGCCTAATCTTTTTCCCAACGGTTTCCTCTCGATCATCAAAATCTGTTCTAACCTCTTCCCCATTAAGGATATTAAGTAATTTCTCAGCATATTCATTCTGTTCATCACCCACCGTTATAATTCTTACTTGTATAGGAGATAACCAAGTTTTAAACCCCGGAACGATTTTATCCTTATTGCGAATACCAGATTCGATCAAACCCCATAAAATTCTTTCCACCGCTCCAGTTGGAGAATTATGAAGAATTATTGGATACTTTACTTGACCATCAGTGTCAATGAAAGAGATATTATATTTTTCCCTCTGTATACCATCATTATCAATCATATACTCCAAGGAACTTTCAACATCAATCTGATTTGTAGCTAAAGTCGCACTTTTATCATCATTAGACAGTACATTTCTTTCAAATTTTAAAATATAATAATAATATCTTTCTTCCCATAATTCTAATAATGCTGGGTATTTCTCAGTTTTTATCAAATCTATAATCCAATCCCTATTTTCTGAGTAAAATTCTTTTGTCACTCTGAATATAACATAAGTTTTGATACCTAAGTCTTTTTCAAGTTCTTTAATTAACTCATATTGTTTTATAAATTCTTCTATTGAAGATTCTATATCTTTACATAATGTATGAAGATCTGGCATTATAAAACCTCGTAATCGTCTTAATCCAGATAATTCACCTTCTTGTTCTCTTCGAAAATCATATTGTTCATATTCATATGCTCTTAATGGAAAATATTGATGTTTTAAATTCATTTGAGAAAATAAATCAAACAAGAGAAAATCACTAGCATATCTTAATAGGTATCTATCATTTCCAGATTCAAGCCAATAACTTCTTGCTGGGAACCGAGCAGTTTGTGCTGTCAATTTTTTTTTCTTGACTGTATACATAATTGGAGTATCAATAAGAATTGCACCATAATCTATTAACCTATCTTCTATATAATTTTTAATCAAGTTCTTCATTATAACTCCTTTTGTATACCATCTTAAATTTCCAGCATCAGTATTAGCATCAAAATCTGCTAATTCAAATTCTTTCATAATTTTTATATGAACTGGTTCAATTGCTTTTTCAACTATTCTTGAACCTAATTCAGCTTTTAAAAAAGAATGAAAGTTTTGATCTTTTATTTCTTTCGGTACTATGACTTTATTATTATCATCAAATTCTAAATTTAACTCCTTTCCTGATGTTGTAATAATCTTAAATACGGAATTTTTAATCTGTTCTTCGGGCTTAATAGCTAATTTTACATCTCTATACATTTCAGCCATTTCATGACCTAAGCAGTTAATTTTAAATGACTTATACCATCCAAATGGAGAAAATTTAGCTTCTATCCCCCTCTCTTCTAAATTTTTTGCTATTTTTGGGCAGACTTCCATAGCATTTTGTTCATTACTAAGAAATTTACTTAAATGAGCCCAAGGATAAATTAAGACTTTATCAATGTGATAAATGTTACGATTTTTAGCGAGTTCTAAAATTTTTCTTTGCTTTCCTTTTATTTCACCACTTTGAATCTTTTTATTATATTCTCTCACTTCTTCATTCTTTTCTCTAAGTTTTTCTGGAAATCCAGTAATTTGTAATATTGCGGCTTCAATCTCATCTGCTCCTTGTTTAGCTATTAAATCAGTATCATAAGTATCTTGATCTTCAACAGAAACGAAACAAACTAGGATTAAACCTTCCATTTTTATAACTCTTTCTGAAAATTCTTGAGGATTGCTGGTGGCTTCTTTATTTTTAATAACTTCTACATCTTGGGAATGAATTAATAAAATTTTCATGATATATACTTATTTTATTCTTTTAACCATGGGTTATAATAAATTCTAAATATTTTTCTTACTTTTGATAAGTAATTATATTCAAAATTCAAATTAATTATTATTGAAATTAATGTCTATTATTATGAATCTTAAAAAAGCTTTTTCAG
>JBHLNR010000062.1:0-17986 GCA_048941385.1 Promethearchaeota archaeon | reverse complement strand
AAAAGAATGAAACCCATTGAATCTAGTGATTTAATTTATGAAAAAATGATACTGTTAAAGAATAATGGTGTTTGTACCACTATTTTCTACTGGATGAAAATAATTTACGTCTTTTATTAAGATATACCATAACACCAGCTATTAATAGTGAAACAAGAATAATATATATGATCCCATTTAAAAAACTTGGATTTCTGGAAAAATAAATTCCCACATAGACACTTAATACTTCAGAAATGCCAAAATTTTCATTTGATGAAGAATCTTTAGCTCTAACCTGAAAATAATAAGTAATTTCATTTTTATAATAAGTTATATTATTCCAAGTAAAAAACCATTCAGCTCCTTCATCGTATGTCATTGAAGCATTAAAAAGTGAAGCTGTTGCATTTGAAATCTCAATTAATACATTCCCCGGTAAGGGAGGGTTCTCATCTGAAACATTGACAATAATGTCATAAAAATTACCAGTAATTTTTGTATCATTAATATCTGGCTTAATGAATGATATGGCAGGAGGACTGGTATCACTGTTAGCAGTTTTTATGTTAAGTAAATATTTCTCTTCCATTGTTATATTAACTAAATCATTATAACTTAATGTTATTTTTGTAATAATGAAAATAGTAAAACTCATAAAACAAATAAGGATTAGAAAGGCAATCTTAATTTTACTCTTTGTTATCATAGCATTCAATCATTACTCTAGCCAAATGTTATTCTAAGTAAGAATAAATTCTAAGTTTAATATAAAGTTAAGTTAAAAAAAGTTTAGATGTCTGAATTTTATGATAAAAAATAACGGTAGAAATAAAAAAAGTTATAATTGAGGAGTATTATTAAAACTCCAGATATCTTGTATCCCCAAATTATCCTTAATTTGAGGTGATTGTATCTCATTTATTGATATCACTTGCCCTGCAGGAAGCCATGTTATTGAAGAATTAAAAGCAGTTTCTATAGTATGATTTTGATTTAATTGCTCCCAAAAATTATGAAAGAACCAAGATCCAGCGAAATTATCAGGGTTATTATTACTTCGCCAATACCATGAAAATACATTAGTTGCTGAAGTGATCAAAAGGGCCTTAGGTAGGTTATACCAATTAATTGAATCTTGAAGTAGAAAATTACCGCTATAGCAGATATCTATGTTGATCATCATCCTTTTACAGTTTATCTCTTTAACTAAATTAAAGAATTCCAACTCAGTAATATAGCTATCATCTGCTTCGAAATGAAACGTAGCATTTCCATCACCAAGTATCTTGTTTGAGCCGTGATCTACCATGTAGATTATCAATTGATCTTTTGAACTTATGTTGGAAGCAAAGGAATCTGAATGAGAAACATTCAATTCTTGTCTAAACCTACTCGAAGTAACATCATCATTTTCTACATCAACAATAGCTCCTGTTAAATCATTGGCAATGCCATCATTTGCATAAATGTCAATTATACTATCATTTGTATGATACAGCATTAGAAAGATATTTTCATCCGTGTATCCATGATTTTTCAATATCCAATAGACTTGTAGTGCTTGAGCGGGAAAACCATCTGAGTCAGAATTAGGTGGCGGTGGTTGTGGGATTGGGGGTGGGAACCAATATTCTATTTTAACATCATCAAATAGGACTTGTTCACCACTATTCATTACACCTTCAACAGATAATACTAAATGAAGTTGGGTTATTTCATTTCCCGTAGAATTATCACAAACGCTCGTAACATTTGAAAAATCCCATTGGGCCCCTGTGTCATAGACTCCTTTAGACCAATCAGTTCTGATAACATCATTAGTAGAATTTATCCATCGCAATCCTATTCTTACTCCCGCTCCAGGAGTTAGTATTGTAATCGGTGCACCGCCATAAGTTGAGATATTAAACCAAGCTGAAAGATTATATGCTGCATATTTATATAAAGGATAGTATTTAGTCCAATTATAAGTAAACTCCATATGTACATATCCATTACTTAGAGCAATTAGTTGAAGTGCCCCGGGATTACCATCACGACCGGGATAATTGTTATCAGGCCCACCATATCCATTGGTTTGATTACTCCAGGTCCAATTACTTGACTCTGCACTGAATGTTGCCTCACCTCCACCATTAAAATCGGGTTCATCATCCTTTCTATAATAGTCGTTTGCACTGCATAGAATAATTGCTTTTCTCTCTCCGGGAGTAGGCTCTCTTCGATATATCGGGATATACAGTATCCAAAGAGAAAGTGATAGTCCAATCAGTAATATGAAAACAATTAAAAAAAGGTATTTCTTAAAATCTTTTTTTAAATCCATAAAATTTCACTTACATTTAATGTGATTTCACTTAAATATTAAAAATTAAATTATATGTACCTATAAAGTAGAATTACACGAATTTTCAATTTAAATCTTACTCTACTTTTATATTAAAAGCAAATATATCTTGAGATAATTACTCAAAAACTCAACATAAAAATAAGAAAATAAAAAAGTTTTGAGAGCTGAAAAGCTCAATCTTTCATTTTTAGAATTTCTTCTAAGGTAGGTTTCTCTTTGATATCTAAAAGTTTGAATGTATCAATCATTTCTAAGAGACCATAGACTTTTAATCCATGATTGTATTGTTCATTTGCATCATATAAGTTCCTCCAGCAAAATGGACATTCAGTTGTGATAATGTCTGCTCCTATAGCATTTGCCTCATCCAAACGTAGACTAGATGTCTTCAATGAAAATTCAGCATAACCTGCACGTACCCCCCCACCTGCACCACAACAGAAACTGTCTAATTTAATCCGATACATTTCTTTAAATATGATTCCAACATCTTGTTCTAATTGTCTTAACACAATCCGAGGAACTTCATACCACTCATTTATCACTTCTCTAATCTTACGACTATCCATCATAAGATTTTTTGATTCTTCAATAATTTTCTGTTCCATTTCTAAAGCCATGTGTCGCCCTAAATGACAGGGATCATGGTAAGTTACAACTTTTCCTTTTAATTCCTTATTCGGCTTAAATTTAATCTTTTCTGCGGTAATTAGTCTAGAGACTAATTCAAAAGCATGCATCGTTTTAAAAGGAAGCTTGTCTCCCTCCATCCACTTAGGATAGTCATTAGTGAATGTTTTATAACAACCAGCACAAGAGAAAAAAGCTAATTCTAAACCTTCAAAAGCTTTAAGGTTCTTATTCATTAATTCTTGAGCAGTATCAACAGCACCAACTCTGAAGAAAGGGCTTCCACAGCATACTTCATCACCAACTAAAGTAAAATCAATTCCTAATGCTTCAAAGATTTTACAAGTAGAAATTGCAATCTCTATTTGTCGATAACTTGCGGTACATCCTACGAAATAGCCAATTTTAACGCCCTTATTATCAATATATTTTTCTAAGCCTGCATCTTTTGCCCATTTAAACCTTTCTTCTGCTTTCCCACCATAAGGATTGTTTAATTCCTTAGTCAGTCGCTCAACTAATTGGTGTCGTTCGATCATCGGAATCCCTGCTTCTTTACATGCGGCACGTAGAGCTTCTATTATATCTACAGTTCGAACTTTATTTTCACACTGAGCAGAACATTGACCACATGTAATACATGGCATTATAACATCTCTAACTTCTTCAGAAAATTCTAAGTCTCCGCTTAATATTGAACGAGCAATCCAAATTTTTCCTGCATTCCAGAATGCTTCCCAACCATGTTCGATTCCTGCAGGACAAGCATCAACCATACCCTCATAGAGTACTGTTCCTTGTTTTCCTGTAAATTCTCCTATTCCTTCTCTGTCAGGTTCCCCTGAGTAAGCAAACCTACAAGCTTTGCAGTGAATGCATTTGTATACATCTTTTTTTAGCTCTTTGAGCCTTTCCATACCTGTTTTTGACATTTTTTTTCCCACCTCTTTTGTTTATGGAAGAGCAAGTCTTCCAGGATGCATTATAAAATTAGGATCTACAAGCTTCTTAAATGCCCTCAAATATTTCCAGTACATTCCAGCTTGATAATAAGCTTGTATATGAATATATGGATCGGGCCTATAATTTAACCATCCTCGTTTCAGTGCATACTCAGTTGTGTCACGATTTAATTCTTGCACTTTTTCGAAATCGCTCTGCTTGGTGCTGTCAAAACAAACTATGGGCATACATATCGCTTGTCTACAACGCTCAATGCTAGCAATCCAGATTACTGGAGGGAATCCATATTCTTCCATCTTTTTCGTATACATCTCAGCAAAATGCGCGGACTCATTCCACGGGGTATACCAAGTGATAAATAGGAAGCCCGCTTCCCAGAAACTATATGGTATCGCAATTTTATTTGGTTTCTTCATTCTACTTGCAATTTGCTTGGGATGAAGTTCCTGTTTTATAATTGCATCAGGACTCTTCGCTCTACTTTTAAAATCTTCAGCCATTTTGTCAATTCTATTGGTTACATAATCCAGTTCCTCTTGAGTTTGTGCCCAACATTCCCAATTCATCCACCATTGAGAAATTCCCATTTCTTTATAAAAATTATAATCATGTGGGACTTTATCTTTAGGCCAACGCGCCATCACAAGAGGATAATTGCCTCCCTGAACCATTACTGTGTTGTGAGAAATACCAAATTCTTGTTTACCAACTTCAAGAGTTAGATCTTGCATATCATAAGGATTATCCATACCCCAGACAACAACCGTTTTGAATTTAGGGTGCGGATATATCTTAACAGCGGCTTTAGTAATTACTCCAAAAGAACCTTGACTTCCCATTAGGAAACTCCACATATCTGGACCTAATCCATATTTATAGAAAGGTTTCGCAAAAGGGAGTGCCCAAGAACCAGTTCTTACGACATCCCCATTAGGGAATACGATTTCCCCACACATAAAGTTATCTCCTTGTGGACCGACACTAGAAGTATAAAGTGAGAATCCTCTATCAATCGCATCACCCATAACCGTTGCTGCTGGAGGTGCTCCATCAGGAATTGGAGGTGCCCAATCAGGATGGTATTTGTGCATATAAGCCCAAAGTTCACCATTAGTAACCCCTGGTTCTATGATGCAAAAGCGATTTTCTTCATCAATCTCAATGATACGGTTCATTCTACCTAAATCGAGCAGAACCCCTCCAGGTTTTATCGTTGGACATGCAAATCCACCCGATAATCCCCCAGAAACAGGGCTAACCGCAATTTTTTCTTGAGTGCAATATACCAAAATTTTACGTATCTCTTCTACATACTTTGGACGGATAACAATATCCGGAATTTGACTCTCTAAGCCCATAACAGATTTTGACAAGTAAGAGGCAGTAATTGCTTTGTTATTTGTAGCATATTCTTTGCCGACAATTCCAATGAATGCTTCAATATCTTTCTCATCTGGTAATTTATAGCTCATATTTTCTAACCTTTTAATTTATCTTCTCTTATTTGTTTTTTATAAAATAATTTAATATTTTTGAGAATTAAGTACTGAATTTTAAATTTTCTCATATCTTTTTCATAAAAAAGGTGAAATCTGCTTTTAGTATTTTGGTAGTAAATTGAAAACTGAATAGAAGTTATATAGATACTATTATATTGGTAATAGTAGAAATAGTAATATCATCAAAGTAATAATAAAAAAGGTTTAAAATGAAGAAGAACATTAAATTATTTATACTTTCATTTGTAATTCAAATTCTATTTTTTGGAATGATGATTATTGCTATTATGGATTATCAGCTCGAGGATTTTACAGGACTTGTACCTCTAAAAAACGTAATATTTGATATGTTCTACTTCTATGGATTATCACCTCTAATAATGGTAGGAATTATTCAATTTTTATCTGTACTGATATCTTATTTCTATTTTAAATTGCATAATATCGTAAAAATTAAGAGATATGAATACGCTGTTTTAAATGAGACTGAAAATGAGCTGAGTTTGCGATGTACGTTCATACGTGTAATTATACTTGGCTTTTTCGCGTTTAGTATTGGCATAATAATGGAACAACTACTTAAAGCGGATTTTATAGTTAAAACAGGTGATGCTGAAACCTCTTTACTCATTATGGTATCAACACTATTTATATTACCTTTTCTTTCTTTAATCATAATACCAATATATTTACTAAGAGATACGGGTGTTATGTGTTCTCGAAAGAAGACTAGGAAAGGGCAACAGCATTTACCAGACATAGAAGGTGTTTATAGAACTTTTTTTTCATATATAACAGGTTATATCGGAATAGGGACAATAGTAGGTATCGTGGTGATAATTATTAAAGATATCTTTCTGAGTGCATCAGATCCTGGATTAATTATTTTTATCTTCTTGGCTCCATTTGCTGCAGTTGCAATCTCAATTCCTCCTATGATATTTTACGAGTGGCAAATGACAAAACTCAAAGACAAGTTAAAAACTAAGTTGACTTCAAAAGAGATTAAAATGGTTGGTAGTATTACTGAAATCTAAATCCTAAATCCCAATTTTTTCTAAACTTAATTAAATTTGTTAATTTAACTCTTGATGGTTATAAAGGTCATCCAAATTAAGATCAATCAAATTTTTCTGACGTCTTCTATCATTGTTAATAAATGTTTGAAAAGTTTTATTATCTCCATCAATAAATTCCCAAAATTCTTCATAAATTTCTTTTAATGTCATTTTTTTGACAGAAGTTTGTATATCCTTGACCGAATTCTTGTTTTCCTTAGAATTTAAGCCATTAAGATTATTCTCCAATTCATTAAATACTTGTTTTTCTTCTTTTTCAGTTTCATTATAAGCTTTAACTCCATTTCTTAATTTTTTTGAATTTTCATTGTTTAATTCAAAATCTACTTTTTGGTATCCACGAATTTGCAAATTCTTATCCACGAAAACTTGAAAATGATGGGGGCAAATTAATCCCTTATGGATTGATATAGTAGTTAAATGGGTGCATTTATTTAATTCTCTTTTGGGTACACCAATAAGATCTCTTGTTTTACAAATGGGACATACAATCTGTATTTTTTGAGTAGTAACAGGAACTAGCATTATGTTTTTGGAATAAAGACACTATTCACATATTTGCTATATATTAGAATTAAAATATTTAAACTCCAGAATTTCATATCTATAAACTCATAATTATAAAACTTTCAATTATTAGAACCCAATCTTTAAGTTAAAAATATTATTTTTTTAATTATTATCTTTTAATCGCATATTTCGTATTAATTGTTGATTAATATGTCAGAAATGGATGTCTTTTTCAACCCTAAAACAGTGGCAATTATTGGTGCCTCAGAAAAACCTAGATTTGGTTCAGGGACAACTTCTTATCTTTTAAATTCAAGATTTAAAACTTATCCTATTAATATTAGCAGTGATACTATTTTTGGACACAAGGCTTATAAGAATATTAGAAATATACCAGATGAAATTGATTTAGCGATAATCATTGTTCCAAATGATTTTGTTCTACAGTCTGTTAAAGATTGCATAGAAAAAGGTGTAAAAGGGATTATTATTGAATCTGCTGGTTTTGCAGAAACAGGTAATGAAAAATACACAAAAATTCAAAATGAACTTGAAGAAGTCATTAAACAATCGAAAATCAGAGTGATCGGTCCAAATTGTATAGGCGTCTCTAATTTTAGTAACCAATTCACATCTTCAGATATGGATTTTACGACTCCAAAAGGTCATATTGCAGTTATTGCCCAATCAGGTGTCTTAGGAAATGTCTTTATTGATTGGGCTAATAGCCAAGGAATCTTTTTTTCAAAAACAGCAACAATTGGGAACAAAATCGACGTAGATGAAGTTGATCTTTTAGATTATTTAAATGAAGATCCTGACACGAAAGTAATTACGCTTTACTTAGAAGGCACAAAAAGAGGTAGAGAGTTGAGAAATGCATTTGGACGGATGAAGAAACCAGTATTAATCTTGAAAAATGGAAGGAGTGAAATTGGGTCAAGAGCAGTCAATAGTCATACCAGTTCAATAGCTGGAAATGATAGAATTTATGATGCTTTATTTAAACAGTATCCAAATGTTTTTAGAGTCGACAACTTCTACGAATTGTTTGATATTGCTCATGTTTTCGCCACTCAGCCTTTACCAAAAGGTAAAAATGTTGTCATAGTTACTGGATCAGGAAGTTTAGGTGCTTTAGCATGTGATGAAATTGAAAAACAAAGGCTAAATCTAGCTAATTTAACTGATGAAACAATTAATACAATAAGATCGGTGATACCAAATTGGGTATCAATTGGAGGCACTATTGATTTAGGTCCATCTATGTTTCAGACTTTTATTCCCTCTATTAAAGCAATTTTTCAAGATAAAAACGTAGATTGCGTTCTATTTATATTTTCAGTTCCTAGAGTGCCACTTCAAAGGATGGGAGGAAATAGATTAGAAGGATTTAGAATACAAATGAAAGTTTTGAAAGAAGCAGCTGAAGAATTTAAAAAGCCATGCATTATCGTGGCATTTGGTTCAAGATGGATTTTTGACTTTGTAAAAGATTCTACAGAGTATTCAAAACCCGAGCTAACAATTCCAGTAATGACTCGGATAAATCAAGCAATAAAGGCATTCAAATTTATGAATGATTATAAACAATCATTATTGAATAAAAAATAAGAGAAATTATTTGGATCTCTATTCTCATCTTCAAATCTCAACCCTTTGAATTTTAAAAATTGGACTCCAAATTTTTTTAATTCAAGTAAAATCACAATTTAATTAAGAAAAAATATTATGAATTGAGTGATTGAGAAATGAGTGAAGTGAATATTTTTGGTGTTCCATGGGAAGAGATTGTGGATTGGTATATAGCCCAACCCTTATATGGACAAATCCTAGTTTTAATTGGTTTATTTGCAGTATTAGCTTTAGCAGTAGTTATCGTTTATTATGTGTTAAAAGGAGTTGCCTATTTAGTATATTATGTTATAAAAGGCATATATTATCTCTTAAAAGGTATCGGGCTGCTATTCTATAAACTTTTCGAAGCTTTATATTATGCAATTTCAGGGAAACCAAAGCCGGAGGTTGCAAATGTTCAAGAACAAGCAACACCACCTCAAGTTGAAAAAGAACCCGAACCAATTACCCCTGTTCAAAGAACATATCAGAAAGTACAACCTGATGTTGCTTTTTGTAGCGAATGTGGTAACCCATTTTCAGATTCAATGATTCAAACCTTAACTAATAAAGGATTTGTATATTGCATTAGATGTGGCCATGGATTTCAAACCAATTTAATGAAAATTGAATCCCAATAATCTTTTTATTTTCTTTTTTTTAAAATTTTATATTTTAAAAGATTCTATAAAATCAATTTTATAATCTATTTGAAATCTATTTAAATACTATTTCTGTGATCTTTTAGAGTATAGAAAAAGGTCAGAAAATTTCTAACCTAAAACAATCTCCTTACATCAACCACATTTTTAGAATTTTCTTACTTTTTTCTCCTTTTCTTAGTATCTAAGACTATTGAAATTTTTATTTTTAAGTTCTATTTGATGTATAATATAAATCAAAGATAGTTATTATTAAATATCCTTCTGACTTAAATTATAATTACTAAATTTCTTCATGTGAAATCACAATTTTAATAAAATTGAATAAATATGACTCAAGAAATTACTGAAAAAAGTCCTTATTCAGATAGGATATGGTTAAAATCATATGATAACCATGTTAAACCAGACATTCCGTTAGAAGCATATTCTTTAGCGGAGATGATGAGAAGAACAGTTAAAAACTATCCTGAAAGTTTATGCTATGATTTTCAAGGTTCCCGTGCTACGTTTCAAGAAACTGAAAAATTTATCAATAGTTTTGCTAATTTCCTTCTTGAAAACGGGGTCAAAAAAGGGGATCGTGTAGTAATAAACTTACCCAATCTCCCTCAATTTATCATTTCATTATTCGGAACTTTCTATGCAGGCTGTGCAGCTTCTGGGATGAATTTCTTGTTACAACCTAATGAAATAATATATCAATTGAAAGATTGTGGTGCTGTAGCTATCGTTACACTTGATTCTTTTTACGAAGAAAAAGTTAGAGCAGCCATAGCTTCTGGAGAAACTGATGTAAAGATCGTAATTACCACAAATGTCGCAGACGTGTTAGACTTGGAACCTGCTATGAAAGAACAATTAATGAAAATAGGCAAAATTCCTTCTGGAAAGGTTGACCCAATTGAAGGTTTAATATTTTCTAACTTTAATGAGATAATGGAGAAATCTCCTGGCGATAAATACCCCGATGTAAAAATTGAACCGGACGATGTTCTATTGCTTCAATATACTGGTGGAACAACAGGTCCTCCTAAAGGCGCCATATTAACTCATAGGAATTTGATATCAATTATTCAGATAGTGAATCATTGGTTTGAACCCGCTCTCAACCCTGGTAATGATGTTTATATATCAGGATTTCCCTTTTTTCATTTAGCGGGATTACAATTTTGCTTACAAACAGTATATCAGGGCTGTATGCAAATTTTAGTCCCAGATCCTAGAGATACAAACTATATGGCAGGGAAAATGAAGGAATATGAAGGGAAGATCTCCTTATTATATAATGTTCCGACTCTTTACATGATGCTTGTAAAGAACCGTAAGTTTAAAAAGTTAGATCTCAGCTCTGTGAAAGGCTATATTTCTGGTGCTGCACCCTTTCCTACAGAAAATATAAATGAATTTGAAGATGTAGTTGGGAAAGAGAAAGTTGTTGAAGCATATGGAATGACAGAAGCGTCTCCTGGTGTTACAATGAATCCCTATTTAGGAAAAAAGAAAATTGGCACCGTTGGTATCCCATTCCCAAATACCTTAGTAAAGTTAGTAAATGTTACTGATAGAAATCGTGAGGTTCCGTTAGGAGAACCTGGAGAGATTGCAATAAAGGGACCCCAAATATTTGGAGGATATTGGAATAAACCTAAAGAAACAGAAAATGCTTTAGTGGATGGGTGGTTCTATAGTGGAGATGTTGGAGTAATGGATGATGATGGTTATATCAGCATTGTTGACCGAACTAAAGATATGATAATAGTCTCTGGATATAAAGTCTTTAGTGTTGAAGTTGATGATAAAATGAATAAACATCCCGCAATCGAGTTATGTGCATCTGTTGGGCTTCCAGATCCAGATCGACCAGGCTCGGAAATAGTTAAATTGTACGTGTTATTAAAAGAGGGGTATGAGGCTTCTGAAGAGATGAAAACTAACATATTTAATTATGCACAAGAAAATCTGGCTAAATATAAAGTCCCAAAGATTATTGAAATTATAAAAGAACTACCCTTAACAACAATAGGCAAAGTAGATAAAAAGGCATTAAGAAATTTATAGGTTAAATTATAGAATTTCTTTCAAATCATTTTTTTTTTAAAGTTTTTTGTATAAAGATAATAATAAAAATAGAAAGCAAGTAAATAATGGATTATAATACAGGGTATGATCCCTAACATGATGAACATATACCCGTTAAATAAACCTAACATAAGAGTATAACTTAGATTTATTACCAGAATTCTTTGATTTTTAAAAGTAAACCATGTGTGAATATGATAAAAAGAAAATGCTATGCTTGATATTAAAATGCTTGAAAGTGTTTTCAATTGTAATGTAGAGCTAAAGAAACTTATTAAATAATACCTAAATATTAATTCTTCCATTATCATAGTAATTGGAAAGAAAAAACACAAAATTACATAATTTCCATTGATTAATGCATTAATAACATTATGATTTCTCATTGATTCGATGTTAGATACATCAAAACCAAACGAATTAATAATCCAACCAATGAATAGAAGTAAAAGTAAACCCAATATCACAATGGGAATTCCAAATAATTCTAAATTACGCTCTAGAAGAAATTCTGTGTAAACACCAAAAAAGATTGGAATCATTAAAATTATGGTTATTAAACTAATAATTATAAATTTTTTCATAGAAATAGCATTTATATGTTTCAAATATATCTATTCATAATAATCTTTTTTTGAACCCATTAATGTGGTCGTTTCTTCAATCCACTGAGAAAGATCTTTATCAACCCTACAAAAAGTCACAATTTTATCTAGATCCTTCAGCTTAGAAAAAGTACATTCTATAATAACATCCCATCCTCCGTAGATTGGGGTTGCGTATGTTATTTTCCAGTCTTCATCTGGTTCTGTGGACTTCAAACCAGTAAGTTTATTTACAACATCCCATTCTGTTCCGATTGCTCTCAACCTTATTAGAATGTATCCCCTATAATACATCGTGCAGTTCTATCTATTTAATTTTCAGTTATATAAATCTCTAATGAGTTTTTATAATTGATTAACTTTAAGTAGTTTACCGTTTCTATTATAAATTATTTTAACAATTCTAGTTATGAATTGATAAAGATGTCAGAATTATTTCAAAAATTGGAAAAAATCGTGTCAAAGGAATTTGTTTCTAATGATCTTTATGTTCGGCATGCCTATTCCCGAAATGTGAATCCCGTTTTGCAAGGTGTTCCTGATATTATTATTCGACCTAAGGATGCAAGAGAAATTTCAGAGGTACTTAAGATTGCAAATGAAGAAAATATACCTGTGGTTCAACGTGGTGGGGGTTGTTGTGAATGGGGGGGTAGTATTGCTGATGGAAATACGGGGATTCTTTTAGATATGAAAAGAATGAGTAATATTATAAATTTAGATCAAGATAATCTGATAATAACTGCTGAAGCAGGTATTTCCTGGGGAACATTAAACGACTATCTATCCCAATTTGGGCTATATACGGGATGTTTAGGCCCTGGGTCAGGGTTAACAGCATCGATAGGTGGTGGAATTTCTCATCATTCAGTTGGAGCTGGTGGTTGTGCTAAATATGGTGCTTGTACAAATCAATTGGTTTCATTAGAAGTAGTTTTGCCGACCGGTGATATTATCGAAACTGGTTCTCAAGCTAATATTTTTTCGAAATTTCCCTTTAACAGGTTTGGAAACGGTCCTGATATAGCAGGACTCTTTTGTGGTGATAATGGTATCTATGGTGTTAAAACTAAGATATCGTTACAGGTTTTTCCAAGGCCTCCTTTTGCTGAATACAAAACCTTTCTCTTACCACGTAAAGATGTCGAGGTAGCTTCTCAAGTTATGATGGAAATAAGACGAAAGGGAATAGATGTTTATGATACAATCTATTTACCTCAGGTAATTATAGCAACCTCTGGACCTTTGGGTTTATTTCCAATGTGGGATAATTTAAAAAGGAAAAGAGGGATTCTTTTCTACACAATAGAAGCAAATTCAGAAATAGAGCTAACTGAAAAAGTTAAACAGTTAGATGATATATTCCTAAATAAAAAGGGAGAAGAACTTGGATCTGAACTTTCAGATGGTAATTTTGCCAAATGGCAATATGAAAATCCTTGGCATTTATATCATAACCTATGGGGGATGGTCCCCGCAAGTGAGCCATTTACTGCTGAATGTTTCACTCCTGCTAATACACTTCCCGACTTATTTATAGAAACACAAGCATGGGAGAATGAAAACAGAGAAGATTTGAATCAAATTTCAGAGATTACTAGTAATCCAATAATTTTAAGTGGTTCTGGACCTATAGCTCTCGTTGATGGAAACAATGTAGAATATACGGTAGGTTTTAATACAGCAAGAAGTTACCATGATGGTAAAAAACATAAGATAATTGATGAGCTTAACCTTAAATTATGGAAATCACTGCTGATAAGAATGTTCAAACATGGTGTACAATATTATATGTTTGGAACTCTCCCCTCAAGTCTCATGGTCGAAATTGGAGCCTACTCCAAAGAATACTATAATTTATTGAAATCTATTAAAAAAACTCTCGATCCTAGGTTTATTTTGAGTAGAGGTAAATTCAATTTAAAGGGTGATTAAAATCATGAATGAATTAGAAAATTTAAAAAAAGAATGGGAAGCAATTTATTCATGTATGGGTTGTGGAGAATGTGGATTTGCTATTAATCCTATGGTGGGTATAAATTTAACTTGTCCTGTGAAAGAAGCTTTAGGAGAAGAAGCATTTGAAATTTATTTCCCACGAGGAAGGATGAGTGTTTTAAAAAGTATTTTGGACGGTTCAATCCCGTTAAGTAAGAAATTAGCTGAATTTGTATATCAATGCACTGAATGTGGTAATTGTACAGAAACATGTCATCAATCAGATGAACATGTGGTCCTAAATATCTCTAAATGGATTGATCACTGTAAAGTATGGCATGCATTGAGAAGAGATCTAGTTGAAGCAGGATTTGCTCCACTTAAAAGACATGCGTCGTTAATTGAATGGATGAATAATGCAGACATGAAAAATCCGTATGGAGAAACACAAGCGAAGAAATTTGATTGGATGTCAATATTCCCAAATATTAAAGAAAAAGGAGATTTTGTGTTCTTTGGCGGGTGTACAATGCCTTTAAGACAGGAGAATACCTTAAAAAATATGATGAAAATTTTACAGTTTGCTGGAATTGAAGTTGCAATTTCAAAAGATGAATGGTGTTGTGGTTCAATTGGATTGAGAATAGGTAAAAACGTAGAAAGTATAATGAAACATAATGTTGAACTTCTAAAGAAAATGGGGTCTAATACTGTATTTACCGCATGCGCAGGTTGTTACAGAACCTTAAAAAAGGATTATCCCGAAGTATTGGGATATGAATTACCGTTTGAAGTAAAGCATATTACAGAGATAATAGTAGAACTTCTTAATAAAAATCAAATTCCATTTCAACTAGATAAGAATGAAGTATTAAAAGTGACCTACCATGACCCTTGTCACCTAGGGCGTCATATGAACCTATATGAAATACCAAGAGAAGTTTTGATAAAAATCCCTAACCTAAAACTAATAGAAATGAAAAGAAATCGCTCACATTCTTGGTGTTGCGGTGCTGGCGGTGGAGTAAAAAGTCAATATCCTGATTTAGCTAAAGAAATCTCAAAAGAAAGAATTAAAGAAGCAATAGATTCTGGAGCTGATATATTAACTACAAGCTGTCCTTTTTGTATAGGTAATTTAAAAGATGCTCATGATGATATGAGTCAGGACCTTAAAGAAAAAATAATTGTGATAGATATTATTGATTTAATTGCTTCCAAAATTTAGGCTGAGATCATGATCATTGAAATTGAAAAAAAAGCTTATTCCTTTTTATTTAATCAAATTTAAATATATTTTCTTTTATTTGATATTAAAAAAAACTCCTTATTTTTATTTTAATCTATACTTAAGATTAGGTTAGGGTATTAAAATGGCAACTAAAGTGAGTTTAATTGGAAAACCATCAATGGGAAAAACCACAATCAAGAAAGTTATTTTTGAGGGTGAGGATCCAAATGAATTAATACTGTTCCCTCTTGAAGCTACGATTGGAATCAAATATTCGGTTCACCAGTTTATGGATTCAAAAGTCAGTTTAATTGACGCTCCAGGTCAGTCGTTACCAATCATTCTGGAGGATGAGCAAAAACAGATATTAGCATTTGGAGATGCTGGAGCTATAATATATGTATTCGATTATCCTACATGGATATCAGATTCTCAAGACATTATTGATGATATTAGACAAATCTATGAGATAAATAAAAAACATGATTTTGGAGCAAAAATTATTTTATTTTTGCATAAAATCGATTTAATAATTAAGAAAAAGATAGGTACTTTACTCTCATTTATAAGAAAACAAATCATTAAGCAGTTAGATCTTCCAGAAGAACTTCCCTTATATTTTACAAGTCTGCATCCAAACTTAATTTATACTACATATAATGCAATTTCAAACACAATTAGCAATTTTTCAGAAAATACTTCAATATTAAAAGAGAAAATTAAGGCTCAATTGAAAAACTCTTCAAAAACAAGCTGTTTTGTCACAAATACAGATAATTATCTCATAATCCAAGAGATTTCTGATGATTTTGATGCCAATATTTTATACTATTTATATGAGGAAGTTTATAATATCAGCAAATCTCCAGAGACTATTACAATTAAAAGTAACGTAGTTAGCTTGGGTCCCAAATTGTTTAATCGGGCAATAGAAAGAGTTAATAACCATAATTCCAATTTCAAATATATTGTTATTTTTTCTGAAACTTTAGAAAAAGAGGATATGATTAAGATATTAGACGAATTAAAGAAGGATTTAAATTAATATTTTTATACGAATTTAATAGAATTTCTAAATCTGTAAGATGTTACGCCAAGTCTTTATAATTTTAAAAGATAAATTAGGTTATCAGAGGAGTTATGCTAAAGGATTAGATACTTCTTTGTTTACAAATGTGTATCAAAAAATTAAAAAGGTCGCTCAATCGAAATTTGGGACTGATAGGGGAATATATGAATTCTTTGAGTATAAACTCTCATATATTGTTGATGATGATTCAGATTTGGTTATTCTATTCGTTTCTGGATTAGGCGATAACTTTAAAGATATTGAACCGCAGCTAAAAAAATTTAGAAAAGAATTCTTAGAATACTATGGTGAGAGTCTTAAAGAAGATGATTTTGAAATTATTAATGAAGTTTTAGATCCTATCGTTGATAACATACATAGAAACTTAAAACCTAAGATTTCAATTGTAGGGTTTTCTGGAGTTGGGAAAACTACCACTACACGATTGATAAAGTCAGAGGAGATCCCAATGCAGCATATACCCACAATAACAGGTGAGGTTGCAACCATTAAAATTGGTAAGTTATCATTCTTTTTATGGGATTTCGCAGGTCAAGATCAATTCGATTTTCTCTGGGAAAAGTTCATAAGAGGAAGTGATGCTGTTCTTTTAATGACCGATTCAACATTGGAAAACCTCGAAAAAAGCCGGTTTTTCATTGAATTAGTAAACAAAGCAGTACCATATGCCCGTTTTGCAGTAATAGCTAATAAACAAGATTTACCTGATGCAATGAAAGTTGGGGATATAGAAAGGTTAATGGGAAATAAAACATATGGTTTTGTGGCAATAGATACAGACAATCGTCCAAAAATGATACGGATAATTGCAGATTTATTGGATATGGATACAAAAGTATCACCATTATTAAAACCCCTACTTGAGAGAGAAAATCTAATGGATGAGGCACAAAAAGCCTTAGAAGAGGGGGAATTTGGACAAGCTGTTTCTCTTTTTGAAAAAATTAGTAATTTATGCCTTGAATTGGGAGATGACTCTCTTGCTATTGATTTTCAAAACAAAAGCGAAAAAATAAATAGTATGTTAAAATCCCTTACAAGTTGAGGAATCTAGCCTACCAAGTCCTCGTTGAATTTTGTAAGAATACTAATACTTCTTTATTACCAAGTGGAATTATATTTGATTGAAAAATTATTTTATTATTCTCAATAGGTAAAATGAATTTCAATTCTTGAGGTTCATTACTACTAAGTGCTTGATCTATTTTATCTTGAGCCTCTTCCACCGTTTCAGGTGGTAAAAGTGTCTTTATATGTCTACCTATGAATTGTTTTGAATTAAAGATTTGATCTATAATTTTTTCAATTTTTTTATCTAATTTAATATCTAAAAATATCCCTTGTTTGGAAATTTTGAAAATCGAGAATGGTATATGTTCAAAGAGAATGTTACTTTGCATTTCACTTCGTCGTAGTTCTTCTCTATTTTGCATTCTTTCAATTGCAGTTCCTAATTCTAATCCTATAGTAATTATCAACTCCATTTCTTCAGGCAATAACACTTTAGTGTCTCTGAAGATCATATTTAAGGATCCTATTATCTCAAATTTAGAAAACAATGGAATTATTGCTGTAGAATTTACTTCTATCCCCTCAAAAAACTTTTCAATAACATCAGGAAAATTATTATTGATAAGAGCAACTCCTTTTGAAAAAACAGCATTATAAGGATCTACATTAATATCTAATTCACTATTCTGCAAGATAAAATAAGAGGGAAAACCTTTATGTACTTTAATAACTGCGGC
>JBHLNR010000061.1:0-18050 GCA_048941385.1 Promethearchaeota archaeon | reverse complement strand
CTTCCTTCTTCCTATCTTTCTTCCAACCATATTCTATTGCCATTATATCAGCAACATTTGTGGCCACTTCGGTTGCGTTTTTATGGCTAATCCAAAGAGACATTTCTGTTCGACGACAGAAAACATCAATTAGATGTTGTGTTAATTCATACCGTAGACAATATATTATTTCTGCCTTAATAAAATAATGATTTCTCAAGATTTTTTCTTTATAAGACTCATTTTCCTTAATAATTTCAAGAATTTTTAAAGCACCTTTTCCATATTGCTGATAAATATGATCAGCTACATCCTCTTCTAAATCTATGTTTGAATTTTTCAGGTGATCATGCCATTCTTGTTTTTCTAAAGAAATTAAGTATCTCTGCTTGGAAAAATTATCCTCTCTCTTAATATTCGGAAAAATCTCTTTTTCTTCAACTTTTTCAAATAAATCTTCAGCCATACTCCTAAATGCTGTTAATTTACCACCTGTTATTGTTAACAAACCATCGTTTGAGAAGAAAATAATATGTTTCCTGGAAATTTCACTCTCAGATTTACCTTTTTGCATAACCAAAGGCCTGATCCCTGCGTAAGTGGATAAAATGTTATCATAATCTAGCTCTGCATTTGGAAAATAATGTTTCACAGAATTTAATAAATATTCAGCATCATCTTTATTGCAGAATGGGTTTTCTAAATTATCTTTATAATCTGTATCAGTGGTTCCAATTATTGTGAAATGTTTATTTCGAGGTAAAACAAAAAATGCTCTATCATCAGAAATAGAACGAATAATTGTGGCCATATTATTCTTAACATGTTCTCTTTTAAATTGTAAATGAACTCCTTTAGTGGGGCGAATTAATGGTTTTGGGATATCCTCAGGATAATTATCTAATAATTCATCAGTCCAAACTCCTGTTGCATTAACCACTAATGTCCCTTCGATTTTAAAATCAGAATTATTCTCTAAATCTGTACATTGTACACCAATTATTTTTCCATTATCTTTAATATACCCAGTAACTTCACAATAGTTAACTACATCAGCATCTCTAACAATAGCTTCTTTTAAAGTTTCCAAAGTTAAACGAGCATCATCAACATTATTATCATAATAGACAGCTCCCCCTTTATTTCCCTCCCTAATAAATTCTGGTTCCATCTCAAATATCTCTTCAGGAGAATACCATTTATGCTTTTTGAAATTTTTGAATTCAGATTTATCATCCCCTAAAAAATCATAAACCCTACAAGCACCAACAATGTCACGCTTTTTATATTTTCCACCTTCAAGTTCTACAAAGAGAAACGGTATCGGTCTTACTAAATGTGGGATATGCATTCTCATCCAATTTCTTTCAGTTGTTGACTCTCGGACTATTTCCATTTCTCCAAGACCTAGATATCTTATACCTCCATGTGCAAGTTTCGAACTTCTTGATGACGTCCCAGCAGCAAAATCTTGTTTATCAACAACAGCAACTTTTAATCCTCTCATAGAAGCTTCTCGTGCTACTCCCGCTCCGGTAATACCAGCCCCGATTACAATAACATCATAATGAATTTCTTGTAATCTTTGAACAATTTTTTGACGATTATTATAATTCCAGTTTTGGTCAAATAAATTTTCATCTATTTTAGTCATTGAGATCAAATTCTAAAGTGATTATTTTGTAATTAATCTTATCTTAATTTTCAATTTTCACGGGATTTTAAAGCATTTTGTAGATAAAAATTGTCGAGTAATTTAGCAGGAGAGCTTACAGATTTTCATTTCATGTACTAATTAATATAACGTAATTTTAGACCATAAGATAAGTTTATAATAAAGTTCTTCTACTAATTTAGAGTCATAATAAGCTAATAATGAATGACAAAAAATATGAGGAAAATGACAGAAAATAAACGCAAACATAAAGTGCTAATTGTTGATGATGCTACATATGTAAGAAATAGACTTAAAAAAATAGTAGATAAATTAGAAATTGCAGAAGTTGTTGGAGAAGCTTCAAATGGAGAAGAAGCCGTATCCTTATATAAGGATTTAAAACCAGACTTGGTTACTATGGATTTAGTTATGCCAAATTATGATGGACTTCGTGCGATTGATTCCATAATAAAATACGATAAAGCAGCAAATATAGTTGTAGTTAGTGCGATGGGTCAAGAGTTGTCTGTTACAGAAGCTATGCAGAAAGGAGCAAAGGAATATATTAAAAAACCGTTTAAAGACGATGATGTTTCAACAATATTTGAACGTTTATTAAGTGAGAAAAAGTAACAATTTTCTTCTTTTAGGATTATTATTTTAATTACGCTGCCTTAGTGAAGTTCTAACAATTTATGAAGGATAAGAGGCATTGAATAAACATCGTAATAGTTGTGTTCAATGCATTCCTTAATTAATCCAATATATCTATTAGGATTAGTTTGATATTTTTTGTAACATACCGGGACCATATTGCTTGGAAGTTCATTTTCTCTTTGCATCTCCAACAGCTTCTCTTCTACGTAGGTTAACGTATGTCTCTCAAACATTCCTTTAAGCCGTTTGCGACAAATGTAGTATAGGTCAATATGATGAAACTTAGTATTATTTACCTCATAGGGCGTATCTTGTTCAGAGATCATGGGATTTTCATCAAAAAAATACAGGAAGCGATTTGCTATGTAAGGAATATCGAACCTTTTTCCATTATAGGATACAAAGCATTTGAATTTAGGAAGGATTTCTGTCCGTAGGTGTTCACAAATTGCTATTTCCTCTTCTAAACTACGTGCAAAAAATGAATGAATCTCATACCTTCTATTTTTAAAAAATCCTATTCCAACGATTATTATTGCGTTATCATACAATCCTAATGTTTCGATATCAAGAAAAAGCAGATCTCCAATGCTAAAGCAGAAACTTACATCTAAATCATCAATATATTTATTTTTCTTAAGATTATTAAAATCCTTTTGTTCTATTAAGTTTAAAATGTAATTCGCAGACTTTCCGTATTTTAAATTTAAAAATCTCAAATCTTTAAGTGTTTTTATTCCTCTGCCTTTTAATCTATTTTCTATAAATTCTCCAATGTAATGAACTGTTTTGAGGTTATATAATAATTTTTTTCTCGTTAAGTGTAACTTTAAATTACAGGGAAAGTTATCTTCTTTCCATATTAATTCCATAAAATCTCCCATATTATTTTTTATTATCTGATAATTTTCTTGATATAATTCCTCTAATTTCTTACCCCGATATTGCTCCACCAAATCCGTGACATCAAAGCTTTGAGAATTGTGAGTAGCCATTATCAATAATAATTAGGTTAATATATTTAATAACTTATTCTCTTAAGATTTATAATAAAAGTAATAAGGATTAAGAATAAGCAACTGAATTAAAGATGAGATTTTATTTGAAATTTAAAAGATCTTCAATCATAGTCTATTTTCGGGATAACATCTTCGACTTCTCTTCTGGTAGGTTTATGTTTAAAGAATCTCCGCGATTCACTGTCCTCTAAAACATAGTTTGAGCCTCCACCATGAAGCATACAGTAGGGATCCAATAAGCCTATTTCATTGGCATATTGCCGTGTGAATCCACGTCCTCCCAGAGTTCTAAAACAATGGATAGCGCTCTCAAATCCCAACTCTGTTGCGCTAATTTTCAACCCCATAGCATTCGCTGCCATTAATTTAGAACTTCCTAATTCTGGATGTTCATCCATTTGACGAGCATATTGGATTAATGCTGAAAACATTAAATTCAATTCTCGGATTTTTTTAGATATAGGAAATCTAATAACTTGATATTGATGTAATCTTTTATCAAATTGCATTCGCTGAAGTGCATATGCATGAGAATAGAGAATCTTTTTCATTGCATCCCCTAGTGCTTCAGCACTTATAACCAATCTCTCTTCAGTCAATTGATGAAATGCGATGTCAAGGCCATTACCATGAAGCATGTTTTCTTTAGGAATCTCTGTTCTGTCAAAGCTCAATCGACTTACAAATGCATCAGTCATTCCATAAGTTCTTACTCGTGTACTTCTAAAATTTTTTAAATTTTGATGATCCGTATCTACAACAACAGCTCCTAACTGACCATTATCTAATCTTCCATAAAGTATGATAAAATCAGCTATCATACCATTAGTTATAAAGAGTTTCTTACCTTTTGTGATAATCTTGTCGTTTCTTTCTGACAATTTCAATTCCATACTGAAAATATCTGATCCTGCATTAAATTCTGTCATTGCTGATGCCCCTATTTGACCATCTCTAGCAACAGGAATTAAAAACCTTTCCTTCTGGGATTCATCAGAAGCATAATTCACAGGATTACAATAAAGAGTACCTCCTGATAATCTTCCCATTTCTATGCTATAATTCCCTGCTATATATTTCTCACTATATTCACTCCATCTTCCTCCACAAATTGCATAAGCTATAAGGGCATTTCTAGTAATCCTTCCTACTTCGTAATCATCAGTATTAAGTATTGTTGAATAATAACCATGTTTAGATAACATCTTCATTATTCTTATTACAATCTCTTTCTTCTTATCTTGGGTCGGTTCTTCTACAAAGTAATTAAGTTCTTCTAATTTTCTTAACTCAGGATCGAGTTCTTTTTCCATAAAGTCATATAAATCAGCTAAGAAGGTCTTTTCTTTAGCATTTAATACGGGGTTACTTAATAAATCCAACTCCGGAACGTATCGTTGGATCTGGATTTTTTCAAACTCACTTATTCTCGTATCCATAAAATTCCCATCAATTATATCTATAATTTTAGTAATTTTTACAATATTATTTAAAAATGAATTTCAAATAAACATTTACCTTGAATAATACCTTGAATAAAAAATTAATTTGATTTATTCTCTATGTTCATTCAAGAGATATAGTAAGAGATCCACTTTTTATATGAAATAGGATTTTATTCCCACTAAAATTCAATTGTTTTAATTAGAAATCTTTTAATCAAAATAAAACATAACAATAAAATATTAATTTTATTAGAAAACAAAATTCTACAAATATCGAACTTCTAAGAAGTGAAAATAAAATGATTAAGTTTAGCGAAAAACAATTAAAAATACCCAAATTAATGCGTCCGGTGTATTTGGCTACTGTTGGAATGTCAAAATTTGATCGAGCATTTCCTGAAACTCGAACAGAAGAATTATGTGTTGATGCGTTGACAGCAGCAGCGGATTTCGTTAATATGACTCCTTCAGAATTAAAACAATATATCCATACTTGTTACTACGGACATTTTGCTGACCACTTTGGAGACCAACTACTTGGAGAAGCAGTAATTCATGATAGACTTGGTTTAGACCCATTAGGAAATATCGGTGTTAAGACAGGGGGAGCCACAGGGGGTTCTGCTATGTGGGAAGCTGTGAAAGCTGTTGCCTCAGGATATAGCGATTGTGCACTAGCATTAGGATGGGAAAGGATGGATGAAGTACCAACAGATGAGGGTAATCACCTTATATCAGCTGCAGCTGATAAGGATTGGGAAACTCCTCTTGGACATATTTATACAGGTTATTATGCTGTTATGGCACAAAGGTATTGGAAGATCTTTGGTAAAGAGGAAGATTCATTTCGTACCACTATGGCAGAGATTGCGGTTAAAAATAGAGGTTATGCTAGAATGAATCCTCACGCTCAAGGACCTATGAAAATTACTGTAGAGGATGTAATTAACTCTCCTATAGTTGCCTATCCTCTCCGTGCTTTAGACTGTTGTTTAATGAGTGTTGGATCTGCATGTGGAATAGTTTGTGATGAAAAAACTGCTTATGAAATTACAGATAAACCATTAAGAATTTATATTGCTGCAGGAAGTCATACACTAAGAGTAGCAGATCGTCGTGATATGAAAATACCATTATTACCCAATGAAACAAAAGGGCAATATGATGATTTAGGCAAACGGTTTCCCGGAGGAGATCGTTATCCAGGATTCACAAGTTTCTTAGCAGCTAGAATGTCTGCTTATTATGCCTATAATATGTCTGGTGTAGTTGATCCAAGTGAAGATCTTGATGTTGTTGAACTCCATGATGCATTTACCATCAGCGATATTCAAACGTATGAAGATATTGGAATAAGGCCTTATGGAGAGGGAAGAACCTATATTGAAAGTGGTGATGCCTATATTATAAACCCAAACACCAGAAAACCAGGAAAATTACCTAGCAATCCATGTGGAGGATTAATAGGATGTATGCATGCTGTAGGAGCTACGGGTCTTATGCAGATCGCGGAAATTGGCTACCATATTTGGAACCGATGGGATGAAATTCATGAACCTGAGGAGAAATGGAAGGCTTTCAACAGACAGAAACCAAAGGACTGGGAGAGTCTGCAAGTTAAGAGCGCAAAAAGAGGACTAGCTATAAGTCATGCAGGAGTAGGCTCTCATGTGACTTGTACAATTTTAATGGATCCAAATAAATTAATAAAGGAGGATTAAAAATGGTAAAAAAAGATGATGAAAAGGGATTTGTTGATATTATCAACGGTAGATATAAACCAAGAGGTATATTTCATATCCCAGAAGCAAATCAGCCAATCTTTAATAAAGATACTGATAAGTTAGCAGGAGTAACAAATCCACGTGATATGACATATATTCACTCCTATGGCGGTGAAGCTATATTTTTTGAATCTCTAGGGAAAGGTAAACTCATGGCTTCGAGATGTGATAATGAAAAATGCGAAACAAAAGGTTCCATTTATGAACCGTTTAGAATTTTCTGTCCTGATTGCTTAAAAAGGAACACACCTATTGATATCTCCGAAAAAGCTCGAAAAACAGCAAAAATCCACTCTTTTATCGTGACTCATCGATCTGGGGCTTTCAATGCGCTCCCTCTACCTATTAAATTCATAAACGTTGAATTTGATGATGAAGTTGTTACTATTCTCATGAGCGTTTTAGCTATTGGAGAACCTGAAATTGGAAACAGAATTATTCCTATCTTCCGAACAAAAGCTCCAACATATACTATTATGGATTTAATGTTTGTTCCAGAAGGAACACCCGAATCTGACTTACCTGAAGGATTTACTTTTTAGCTATTTTATTTTTTTTTTTTGATTTAGACTGAATTTCTTAGAAATAATTTATTTTAATAAGTTAAAAATTTCTCTAGTCTCATTAGGTGATGCTACTTCTCGTCCTGCTAGTTTCGCTACCTTTGCAGCCCATTCTACCTGTTCCCATGACCCCTTAGCTAATCTACCATTTGGCATTCTTATATTATCTTCTAATCCCACACGAATATGGCCTCCCATCGCTGCTGCACATAAACCTGCTCTAAATTGATCTTTTGCTACTCCACAGACACTCCAAGAACATTCCGGAGGTATCAAATTTAAAAAACCAGCTAAATTCTGATAAGAAAAAGGAACTCCTCCCAATGTTCCAAATACAAACTGGAAATGAAGAGGGTGTTCAAATAATCCTTCTTGTTTATCAAGGAAAAGAATATTATACAAACCTCCGAAATCATAAACTTCTAGTTCTGGTTTAGTTCTGGCTTCCTTCATGGCTTTAGCAAGGTTTTGAATTATATGAAAAGTATTATTAAAAATTCCATCAGCATTCGCTATAACCTCCCCTGTTTTATAGTTACCAATACCATAATTCATCGAGTTTGTATTTAATGAAGAAATTAATGGTTTGAACGTCTGAGTAGGAGCCATTCTTTGTTTAAGCGTAGAACCTACTGAACTTGTGATGTTAATTATAAGTTCTGGCACTTTTTCATTAATAGCATCTATGATTGCTTTAATTCTTTCTAAATCAGGGGTAGGAAATCCTGTTTTGGGATCTCTTGCATGGATATGAACTGTTGATGCTCCAGCATCATAGGATTTTTTAGCTTCTTCACCGAACTCTTCAGGAGTATAAGGAACTGCGGGATTTTGTTGTTTTGTGGTCCATGATCCCGCAAGAGCAGCACTTATGACTAATTTTGATGACAAGTCTTTATCCATATTTCCAACACATTGATTATTTAGTTCCCAAAATACTGAGTTTTTAATAAAACTTAAGATTATAATGCAAATTACTATTCAATATTATATTTCTAATTAAGAAAGTTAGAGAGAATAATTATGAAATTACTCGAAGGAAAGAATGCGTTAATAACTGGAGGAGGGCGGGGGATTGGCAAAGAAGTAGCTATCGATTTTGCTAGAAATGGAGCAAATGTAGCTGTTTGTTCTCGGACTAAAGAACAATTAGATTCTACTATCCAAGAAATTGAAAAATTTGGGGTTAAAGGATTAGCTATACCTGTAGATTTATCAACTTTAGATGGTGTTAAGGAATGCGTAAAGCAATATTTTGAGAACTTTGATACAATTGATATATTAATTAACAATGCGGGAATGACACATGTTTCTTCTGTGGTGGATACTCCTATTGAATATGCTCAAAAACTGTTCAATCTCAATATTTTGAGTTATTATGCTTTAACAAAGGAAGTTCTACCAAAAATGATAGAACAAAAAAGTGGAAGCATTGTTATGACCTCTTCAGTTATGGGTAATGTATATTTTGCGCCAAAAAAAGTAGCATACGCAGGTTCAAAAGCAGCTGTATCTGCAATGGGAAAATGCCTGAGTGTAGAATTAAAATCTTACAATATTAATGTTAATGTTGTCACGCCCGCGGGAATAGAGACTCAGATGGCTAATGATTTAAGAAAATGGGGTCAGAAGATGGATATTACAGTTCCACCAGAATACATTTCACCGGTTTATTTGTTTCTTGCAAGCGATTTGGCAACAAAGAAGTACAAAGGAAGAGTTTTAGAATTGCATACTATTTGTGATTTTTTACCAATTCTTTGGGAAGCAATAGGGGAAAGAGAAGTTGAACTAAAAGAATGTAAATCAATTGCAGATAAATGTCTTAAAGTAGATCAGTTAAAAGTATTTAAAAAAAATTCAGATTTAATTGATTTTATGCTTAAATATAAAAGATAATAAGTGTCTTTTTTATACTATTTTTATTTATTTTTTCAAGATTAGACACGTTCAGATTAACATTTTATATATGAATACTGATAATTATTATCATTGTAAATGAATTTCAATAAAAAATGGAATGGTAAATAATGTCTGAAAAGATAATAATTGCTAATAAGGGGCTAGTTCGAGCTGATTTTGCATTTTGGGTCGGTCAATATATGGATAAATTTTATGATGCTCTTGAAAAAAAGAAAATAATAGGAAACAAATGCCCCAAATGTGGAGATGTTTTTGTACCACCTAGAAAAATATGTGGGAAATGTAATGAAAAGATATCATTAGATAAAAATTGGGTGGATTTACCAGATACTGGGATTTTACAAAATTATACTGTTACTCCATATAAAATTAATGATAGATCTATTCGCAAGGTAAAAAAATCTCAAATTATTGGCATGGTACAAATTGATGGAAGTCATACTGCAATAGTCAATCGATTGTTAGATATAACACCTGAAGAAGTGAAAACGGGGATGAAAGTAAAAGTCAGGTGGGAAGAAAAAACAAAAGGAGACCCATCAGATATAAAGGGTTTTGAGAAATTTGAGGGGTGATAAAAAAAGTGGAGAAAGTAGGTATTGTGGGATATAGTCAAGTGAAATTACATTCTAAGGCGAATTATGGACGATATGAAATGATTTTTGAAGCAGTACGAGGTGCCCTTGATAAAGCGGGATTAAAAAAAAAGGATATTACCACTGTTGTTTCTTGTACAAACGATTATTATGATGGGAGGACAATTTCAAATTGTTTTACAGTTGATGTGGGAGGAGCTTATCTAACTGATGAAAGTAAAGTTGAAATGGATGGTGCTCATGCTGTGTTATATGGATTAATGAGGATTCTATCTGGGAATCACAAATTAGCAGTAGTTTGGGGAGGAAGTATGGCTTCATGTTTTCCGTATCATTCCGCTCGATTGTATGAAACAGATCCGACTTGGGAACGTCCGTTAGCTTATGTAAATGATATTACATCTGCAGGATTTCAAATGAGAGCTTATATGGAAAAATATGGAGTTAGTAGAGAAGATATTGCAAGAGTAGCTGTAAAAAATAGGAGAAATGCAGCAAAAAATCCATTGGCTTTAGAAGAAGCTCAAAATAATAATATTACTATTAATGATGTGTTAGAATCAGAAGTTTATTCTGATCCGGTTACTGAACTAATGGTTGCTCAGCCATGTGATGGTGTTGCTGCCATATTATTAGCACCAGAGAAACAAGCTTTGAAAATTACTGAAAACCCGGTATGGATAACAGGGGTAGGTTATAGCCAGGATACTTATTATCTTGGGGAAAGAGAGCTTTCAAAATCAAGATCGATGGAGACTGCTGGAAAAATGGCATTTAAGGCTGCAGGAATCAAAAATCCTAAAGAGGAAATTAATGTTGCTGAATTCTTTGAAGCTTATGCTCATGAAGAATTAATATTTGCTGAAGCTCTTGGTTTTGCTGAGAAGGGAAAAGGTTCTAGTATTAATTCGGAAGTAAATGGAGATCTTCCTATTAATCCCTCAGGAGGGGCTATTGGGGGCCATGCTCCCTGTGCAACCGGGATAATAAGAATAATTGAAGCGACTAAGCAACTTACAGGGGAAGCTGTTGGGTATCAGGTGAAAGATGTGAAGAAAGCAGTAGCAACAGGTCAAATAGGAATGTGTGCTCAAAATAACATAATTTATATATTGGAGGGGAATAATTAATATGGGTAATCAAGTTGCAATAATATCTGCTGGTTTTAGTGAGCATGCTTCGAAGCGTTCTGATGTAAGCATGCCAGAATTAGTAAGTGAAGCAATAGAGGATTGTCTAAAGAAAGTTCCTAGTTTAAGTTTTAATGATATTGATGCTTACGTAAATGGAAATATGCCTGCATTTGAAGGGGCAAATATTCCTGACCTTTGGATGACAGATTGGTTAGGAGCAAGAGACAAACCATTAATGCGAGTAACTACGGGAGGTACTACAGGAGGAACAGTAGCTATAGCTGGATACTATTCGGTAGCAGCGGGATTACCAGGAATAGATACTGTTCTAGCGATCGGTTTTGAGCAACAAAGTCAGGGTGATACAGCAACGGGCCTTGCAAGTGTTGCATATGGCGAAATTACTGTTTATAATGAATTAGGAATTACTTATGAAAGATTAACCCGAATTTTATCTGCAGGTGCTGCAATTGGCGTAGCTTCATATCAAGCAACTAACTATATGAGTAAAGCAAAAATAACTGAAGAGGATTTAGCAAGAGTTGTTGTCCAAAATAGAAGAAATGCTGCTAAGACTTGGTGGGCTCATTTGAAAATGCCAGATCTTACTATTGAACAGGTATTAGACACACCATATATTTCTTATCCGTTAAGGTACGGGATGGTCTGCCCTGCAAGTGATGGAGCTTGTGCTGTTTTATTTACTACTGAAGAAAAGGCTAAAGAAGTATGTGATATTCCTGTCTATGTAAATGGGGTATCTAGTGTAGCTCATGAAACTGCTGTCCTTGGTTATGATTGCAGTGGCTCAGGACAAATAGATCCTTCAGAACAGTTAGGAGCAATGAAGTCTTCTAAATTAGCTTATGGTCAAGCTGGAATTTCATTCCCTAGAAAAGAAATTGACTATGCGGAGGTATATTCTCCATTCCCAAACCAAGAATTGATGTGGGTAGAAAAACTTGGTTTATTCGAAGAAAACACTGCTCCTGAGATGTATGAAACTGGAGTAACATCATTGAAAGGTGAACTACCTATATGTTGTTCTGGAGGTGTTAATTCAACAAATGCCATTGGTGCCTCCGCGTTAGAAAGACCTGCTGTGGCGGCTCTCCAAATAATGGGAAAAGCGAGTAACCAAGTTCCAAAAACAGTGCATACCTCTATTGGTCACGGATGGGGTGGAATCCTTAATTTATGTACTATGCTGGTTATGTCAGATGAACCACAAAGAAAATGGAGGTGATTTAAAATTTCAAAACGAACCCAAAGAAAATCTTTAGATTATGTAAAAAAGGACTATGTAGAAACTAGAACTATGCGAGGTAATTGGTATTTATCTAGTTACACATATAAGTTTAATATCACTCATATGCAACCGTTTTTAAAGAAATTGAAAGAAAAAAAATTGGTTGGGGTGAAATGTCCAGGATGCAATAGAGTATTCTTCCCTCCAAGGTTAGTATGTGGAAAATGCTTAATAAAACCTGACCAATGGGTTGATCTACGTGATACTGGTGAAGTATCCACCTTTTCAATTGTGTATTTAAAAAATCCAGAAACAGGTGAAATTCAAGAGAAACCAACAGTATTAATTCGTCAGGATGGTGCTGATACAGCATATATGGTAGAATTAAACCCTGAAGTCGATTATAAGGATACCTATATTGGAATGCCTGTAAAAGTACATTGGAATGAAGAGCTAAATGGAAATTTATTCGATATAGAATACTACGATTTAGTAGAAGATGACGCGAAAGATCTGGGTAAAAGTGGAGATTGAAACAATTATTTAACTTTTTTTCTTGATTAATTTTTATTTTTTCAAATAAATTTTTAAAACTCAGAATTTATAAACTGGAAAGAATTCATATAAGGTATCCTCACTTAGATTCAGTAATAGATCTGAACTAAGTGTGTTGATGGTGATCTTCTGAGTTTTACTTATTTTGATTTCTTCATCTTCTAATCCTTTTTCATACCAATGTTTTAAAATTCCTATTCGTGAAACAATTTTATTACCTATTAAATCATTTAGAAATTGAATCCATCTTTCCGTTTCATTTTTCCTTTCCAATGGACTCAATTTTTTCCCAGATCCATTTTGCTTGCTCTTTAATTTTGTTGTAATCCAATCCTTAATTTCTTTTTCTGACAGGTTCTTCTTCTTTAATGCTTTTACTTTTTTTGATTTAGATAATGTTTGAAAATCCTGTAAGCTATTCATGGAGCCTAATACAGTATCACAATCGCAATAATTCTTAGTTGCTCTAAAGTATAATTCATCTGGTCTTAATTGAGATTGGACTTTAGGATTATGAATCGGAGAAAATTCCATTTCGTATTTTTCAAGAATTTGTCTGAATTTCTCTACTTGAGTTCCTTTAGGAAAAGTTGCTGTAATATAGAAACACATAATAAATTAGAGATGAAGATTTTAATTAAATTTTTGCAGAACCGCACCAATTTTTTCTATACTATATTCAATATCATCCTCTTGAATTCCGTAGTGAGTTACAAAACGTATTTTTTCTTTACTAATATTAAATGCTAAAATTCCTTCTTTACCTAACTCTGTTATAACCTTAAAAATACTAGGTTTATTTAATAATTCCAAAATAACAATATTTGTGTCTGGGTTGGGGATTTTAATAGGCATCCCAAGGGATTTTAGTCCTTCTGCAAGAATTTTAGCGTTTTTATGGTCTTCTTCCAATCTTTTAATCCATTTTGGTTCAAGTGCTACTAATCCAAAGGATGCAATGATTCCTGCTTGTCTCATCCCACCTCCAACCATTTTACGAAACTTACGTGCTTTCAATATAAACTCTTTTGATCCTGCAACTATTGAACCAATAGGACAGGATAATCCTTTAGATAGACAAAACATAATACTATCAACGTGTTTAGTAAATTCTGTCACTGATTTGTTTAGACCAACTGCAGCATTAAAAATCCTAGCACCATCTAAATGAAATTTCAATTCGTTTCTCTGGGCAAAAATGTTTAAATCTCTCAGAATTTCTGGTTTTAAGATAGCACCACCATGAAAATTATGTGTATTTTCTGCACTTATTAGAGTTGTGGCGGGTTCATGTATATCTTCTTTATATCTAATTAAATCCTGTAGCTGATCAATTAAGGGAGCACCTCTAATTGATGAGTAAGTTCGTATCATTAATCCTCCAATACGTGCAGCACTTCCAACTTCATGGCCCACAATATGACTTTGTTCTTCTAATAAGATTTCATTTCCTGGAATAGTTTGTGAAAGGAGTGAAACCAAATTTCCTTGAGTACCTGAAGTAACTAGTAAGGCCGCTTCTTTTCCTACTATTTTAGCCGCCTTATCTTCTAATTCATTTACCGTAGGGTCTTCACCAATAACATCATCTCCAAGCTTGGAATTATCCATTGATTTAACAGCCTTCCACATTTCTGGGGACGGTTTAGTAACAGTATCAGAACGAAAATCAACTATTCTCAATTTCTACACCTAAGAAATCTGTACCAAAATAATGTTAGGTAATATATACTACAAAATATTCTTAAGAATAAAGATTTTACAAATTTACTTAAAATCTATCTGAGAATTTAATTGAATTTTTAAGTTAAAATTCGTGATAAACTTCGTTTATTGATTTTCCAATTATTTCAATGTCTTCTAAATTTGCTGTACCTAGCTGCTTATCCATCCCAAATTTTAAATATTTTACCTTATTCAACCCAAAGCCAATAATCTCACTACCAACTCGGTCAACAGCAACAGGATCTTCTCCCGCAATAATTAAATCCATTTGAATAGGTTGCCCTCCTAGTTCCCATCCATTCGAGCCAACAATTCCATCAATGATTTGAAATTTCATTTTAGAACGCAACACAGACACCAAATCGGCTATCTTTTTGTGTAAATTAGAGTGCATAATACTTTTCGGATAAATCGTTCCCATCATGTTCTTCATACTTAATGTCGTTATAGCCATATTATGTGTCTTTAATGAGGGTACAGATATGATGCAGCTCGCGTCTAGTGCCGTTTTGGCAATGTTTACTCTTTTTAAAGATAGAGGATTTGATATTTCAATTTCATTTATAATCTCATCATCATTCAAATTCATAATTTTAATTCCATATTCTTCTAACCGGAAAATATCATTTAACTTAAAAAATCTTTCTGATGTCCCAAAAGACCCACCATCTGCTACAACTATTTTTTCTGGATTAATTTTGGATTCGCGAATGAGATAAATAATAATACCTTCTAATGTATCTGTTGAAGTCACATTTCCAGTACTAAAATGATCTGAAGTGACCCAATTTGGATTTATTAATATTTTTTTTTCTGAGCTAGTAATAATATCCCGTAAGGGGATTGATTTGAGAACTCGTAAAACTACGTCTTGCGTCGTTTCATCGGATTTTCTTTTTATTACATATACTTTTGTTTTCATATTTTAAACAATTAAATGAGATATAAAGATTGAAATTGTGAATTTTAAGAAATAAATAAAAAAAATAAAATAAATTTTAAAAGTTTTATTTATATTCAAACAATTTACAGCCCCGGAATCATTGTCCGTTTGTGGAGAATATCCAAGCCTCTGGAAATAATTGTGATTGTAATTAAGAAGATAAGAGCGATAATGACGTATGTAGTAAGTATAAAAAATGTTCTATGAGCGATTATATCTGCTTGGTAAAAGATTTCTTGTACCCCTCCAATAAAGTAGACAAGTACTGTATATTTCGGAAGATAAGCGGCCTCGTTAGACCAAGCAGGAATAACACGGCGTAAAGCTTGCGGTAATACAACCCGTTGAATACCGGTCAAGCGAGACATTCCCAGCGATCGTGCAGCCTCTAATTGTTCAGTACCTACAGAAATTATAGCTCCGCGGAGGTATTCAGCTTGGTAAGCTGCACTATTAAGGCCCAATGTAAGGATGCCAACAAATATCGGGTAATCCATGAGTGTCAATGGGCTCTGGCCGATTTTAAAGCTAGTTCTAATGATTGGAATATCAATTGTAATGCCTAGGCTGTTGGGGAGAAAATAGATGAAATACAATTGTGCGAGTAACGGCGTACCACGAATAATCTCGATGTATAGAGTAGCAATACGGGAGGAAATTAGTCCTCCATACTGACGAAGGACACAAAGGATAAGACCGAGAGAAAAACCAATTAGAAGTGCCCATACATATAACCAGAGCGTTAACAGGAAACCAGATAATAAAAGATCCCAAGATTTCAGCACTTCAATAAGTTCTAAAATTGGATTTTGGGTCGTTTGTATAATCATTTATTTTCCTCCTCATTTGGCAACTCCAGAAGTTTTTCGTGTGTTCCGTATAAAATTTCAAGCTGGTTTAAGAATGTTTTTACACGTTCAGATTTAGGCGAAGTGAAGAAATGTTGGGGAGTTCCACGCTCTAAGATTACACCTTCACCAAGAAAGATCATTTCTGATGCAACAGCTCTTGCAAATCCTAATTCGTGAGTGACTACTACCATTGTAGTTCCTGCTTTAGCAAGATCCAACATTACTTGTAGTACTTCACCAATTAACTCAGGATCCAAAGCAGAAGTAGGTTCATCAAATAAAATAACATCAGGATCCATAGCCAAGGCACGGGCGATGCCTACACGCTGCTGTTGACCACCTGATAATTGTGCTGGATAGTGATCAGCCCAGTCCGCCATTTTAACACGCTTCAGTGCCCCGAGTGCCTTCCAGCGAGCTTCTTCTTTTGATAAGCCTTTTACTCGGCGAAGTCCAATACTTACATTGTCAATCGCTTTGAGGTGAGCAAAAAGATTAAAATGTTGAAATACCATTCCAATTCTAGCTCGCATCGCATTAAGATTAACTCCTGTTTCCATAAAATTTTGTCCACGGAGGTATATTTCACCTTTTTCAGGGGGATTTAACATATTGATGCACCGAAGTAATGTACTTTTACCAGAGCCACTTGGTCCAAAAATAACTTTGACCTCCTGCTCTGCTACATCAAATGAGATTCCTTTAAGGACTTGTAGATCCTCATACGACTTCCATATATCAACTATTCGTAGCACAGGTTCACTCACGTTTAGCCACCTCCCATTCCCAATTTCTTAAGTATCTTGGTTTGTCGTTGACCAAATATTTGTGTAACTGGGTATGTAAATAATAAGTATACAATCGCAACGACGGCCATAGATAAGGTAAATAATTCTAATGTTCGTAATCCCCAGATATAAGCAGCTAATGTCATTTCTACAATTGTTCCGTAGTAACCAGCAAATGAGGAATCCTTAATTACCACCGCATATTCATTAGACCAGCTCGGTACAGCCAATCGTAAAGCTTGGGGCATTACAATATATCGGAAGCTTTGAAATCCACTCATGCCTAGTGCACGCCCAGCTTCCATTTGACCTGCCTTCACGGACAAAATAGCTCCGCGAAAAATCTGAGATTGGTAGGCGCCACTACGAAGACCAAGTGCCAAGATTACACTAGCAAGTAATCTATCAAGTGGTTCTAGATAAAAAAATAATCCAGGCATTCCACCAGAAATAATTAAGATTAGAACCAGAAGTGGAATACCACGGAATAGCTTTTCGTATCCATTTGAAACCCATTCAAGTTCTTTAGAACCATAGACACGCATGAGTGCTAACGATATACCAATCAAAAAACCCGTAAGTAGGCTTATAGCGGTTATAAACAAAGTATTAAATAACCCAAATTCAAGAATAAAAAATATAGCATCAGAAATGTCTGGATAAATATACCCTAAGAGAAGAGATATTACATAACCTAAAATCAGAACTATTCCAAAAAGAATAAGCTGAACGCCAATAATAAACTGAACACTTTCTCCAAATCTCTTTTTATAAATTCTCATAACAATTAAAGTACCTACAAAAAGATCAATTAAAATGTAATTGTAATATTGTATCATTAGATAGAAAAATAGATTTTCAGCAAGTAAAAAATTTATTAAAATACTAATTGGAATATTTATTAATAGTAATAGTAAACTGACTATATATGCCGTCTTTAAAGAAGTATCCCATACCTCAGTAGGAGGACTATCAATTTTCTTAGCATACCATCTCAGTAGAAATATACTAATTGGGAAAATAATTATTGAAATGGCAATTCCTATACCTACAAAATCTAATTCTGTTTGAAATAACATAGTTATCATCTGGTTATTGAATTTTTTCAATAATTTGGATTATAATATAAGACTTGTTACCATTGATTTACTTACTTTAATTTGGAAAATTCGAAAAGTTTTAT
>JBHLNR010000060.1:0-18135 GCA_048941385.1 Promethearchaeota archaeon | reverse complement strand
GAAACCACAGCCGCAAAAATTAGTGATAGAGAATATGATGATGTTAAAGATTTTTTCTTTATAGTCATCTTCCAAATTAAGTACCAACTTAATTTTCCAAATATTGAAATTGCTGCGTAAATGAAGAATTTTGATTTATCAAATTCGAGTAGGATAATTTGAACTGGAAATACTAAAAGGCCTAACGTACTTCCAGATATTCCAACAAAGAAACTTACGAGTGCTAAATTTCTATAATTGTAGTCTTTTGCTGGTTGTGCCATTTGTATAACCGTATCTTTCAAAGTCGTTTTCTCTTTGATCAACTTCGAATTGGACGAATAAAAGCTTTCATCAACAGAAAAAAATAGGATTAACACAATCACTAAACCTAAAATAGAAAAAATAATCCCTACTATTGGTATAAAAAATAGAACAATTTTGCCCGATTCATCATACCATTTAGCGTCTTGAGGAGCGGGTAAAAAACTTTGAACTAATAAAGCCATCAATACAGAAACAAAAGAAGCTACTATCATAAAAAATGCTCGAAGCGATGCAACAGAATGTCTATTCTCTAGCGTTTGAGATTGTTCTGGTAACATAGCTAAATAAGCATTAAAAATTACAGTTCTACTTAGAGCTCCTATAATAGTTACCACCCAGAAATAGATTGCTGTTGGTAAGTAAAATCGATTATCTACGGGACAATACCATGGAGGAAGCCAGACAATAATATTGGTTATAATCCAGAAGGGTAATGCATATAGTAGAAACACCCGTCTTTTTCCGAGTTTTCCTGGTTTTTTATTGTCCATAATAACCCCAAAAATAATTGAGAAAAATGCGGATATAAAAACATTAACTGAGATTCCCACTGAAGCGAGAACGGAATCTAAATTAATAGTATAGACATAAAATTGAAATAAATAAGTACCAGTAAAAACATTTACTAGAGACATCCCAAAATTACCGAATGTGTACCCGAATAAACGTTTGCCCTTTAATTCCCTTAATTGTTGTGATGAGTTCAAATATCATCCTTTAATATAATGGTGAAATAAAAAATAAATAAGAATTGAAATAGTTTTGCTAAATTTAAGTTAAATAAAAAAAAAAAAGGAAAAATATTAGGCGAGCATTGAAGGTAGTATCCGTGCCAATGGAACTGCTAAACCGCCAAGCAATGAACCAATTGAGCTTAATTTTTTGAGATAATCCTTAATATTTTTAGTGACTTTGACAGTTCTAGTTTTTCCCTCTATAATTGTACCATCTTCAGAAAGCAAAAATATTTGTACAGTTTGCTCTCCCACTTCCCTTGGTTCCAAGGTTAACCATGTCGTATCTCCATTTTCAAGCATAGTAGAAAGAACCCCAGCAATATCATTTCCCTCAGATGAGATCAAGGGAATTGGTGAATCTGGTATAGTGAATGTTCCACGACCCTCCACTTCAATATCAAGTTTTAACTTAGCCGGTTCAAATCCAGGAGCATTAACTTTAATAGCATACTTTTTAGCTTCAGGAGCATTATTAAATAAGAAGCAGAAGATATTCAATTCTGAATTAAGGTAAACAACCTCTTGAGCAGTAGAGTCCATATAAATTGGATCTTTCGAGATTCTCCCAATATTATCCGCTAGTTCTAATTGTAATCTGTCAATTATATTAAAAAATCCTGGATTAAATTTTTTAATATAATTAAAAAGTTTATAAATGTCGTTTGCTGAGAAATACCAAGCACCCTCCATGTATATACCCTTCTTAACATCAAATTTATCTGAATTAACGTCGATAACCTCCTTTAATTCTTGAACAAATTGTTCTTCTGTTAATACTTCTTGGAATTTCAAATAATATAGGAATAGAATCTTTTCTATAGCAAAGGTAATCGGTAATTCATCTGGTTCTTGTTCTTTGATTCTTTGGACAAAAGAGAAATTTAGTATTTTATTTAGTTCATCAAGATATTCGTCCCATTTAAGAAAGGTTACTGGGTCTAAGTGGTTGGATAGGATTTCTGCAAAAAAATTATCTAAAAATATCTGATGAGTTGTTGGTTTATAAAAGTCCTGCAATCCGTTTACATCATGGATGTTCAGGTTTAAACTCCGGATTAAAATAGAGAGTCCTAAACCTACTAATGCAAATCCCGCAGCAGCAAATCCTATATCAAGAACATCGATTATTATCATAATCACAAATAATATTATCGCAGTAAAGCATATTAGTGAAATAAATTTTAACAAATTTGTGACTCTTTTGACGCTACTTGAAAGTAAGTCAAATCCATCGAGACTATCTATTGGTCTTCCTCTTTTTCGTTCAAATTTTAATCTCATTTTAAGAGAACTTTCTGTAGAACTAGCACCTAACAATAACATGATGGAATTGAATGCATAGACCACTAATATTATCAAGTAAATAATTTTTAAAGTAAAATCAAGTGCTTGAATGAATGCAAG
Source organism: Promethearchaeota archaeon (assembly GCA_048941385.1). GTDB lineage: Archaea > Asgardarchaeota > Lokiarchaeia > Sigyniarchaeales > SOKP01 > Loki-b32. Next base: position 15,688 of record JBHLNR010000060.1, on the reverse strand, counting down.
TAAGGTAATAATTAAAAATACTATAGGTAATATAAAGAGTAAGAGCTTCCCCACTTTTGATATGTATTTTATCATTTTACCTTGAAATCTTTCCTTTTTGAGTATTTTCGACAGATCTTTTTCAAAATCTCTTGCCATTTATATTGTCATCTCTTTATTTAGTATAAATTTTTAGAATTATAATTAGAATAATAATAGAATTCGATATTTAAAATATTTCTGGATTTATGTTACCTAACACTTTTAGTTTGCTAAATCATAAAGTTCACAGATTAAATATATATTCTAAATAGGATAATCTTAATTATTATAACCAAATTTAAAGTAAATACAAAAGAATCAATGTGATTTTTACAATATGATTGAAACTCAAAACTCGGTTAGTATTGAAATAAAAGATCTCAAGAAACATTTCAAGGAAGTTAAAGCTGTTGATGGGGTCTCTTTAAAAATCCAAAGAGGGGAACTATTTAGTATCCTTGGTCCGAATGGAGCAGGTAAGACCACATTAGTAAGAATGCTCACAACGGTTCTTACTCCAACTTCGGGGGATGCCTTAATCGATGGACATAGCATTTTAACAGGAAAAAATGAGATTGTAAAAATAATAGGGGTATGTCCTCAAGATATTACTATTTATGAAGTTTTAAGAGCTGAAGAAAATGTCGAATTTGTTGCATGTATGCACGGAATCCCGCATATAGCAGCGAAAGAAAAATCCACAGCAATTCTAAAAGATTTTGGTATTGCCGGAAGGAGAGATTGGTCAAAAAACTTTTCAGGAGGGATGCAGCGTCGTTTAAATCTCGCAATGGCGTTAGTATTTGAGCCAAAAATCCTATTTCTTGATGAACCCTCAGCTGGGCTTGATCCACAAGCACGGCGCCTTGTATGGGATTTCATACGGGATTTAAAGAAGAGAGATATCACGATTATTCTTATGACCCATGATATGCAAGAAGCAGATGTCCTCTCAGATAATATTGCGATAATTGATCAAGGGAAAATTATTGCTCAAGGCACTCCAACTGAACTAAAGGAGAAATTTGGAAGTGATAATGTACTCGAAATATCGTTTCTAAATCAGGAAGATGTTGAAACCGCGAAGAAGAATTTAGAAAAAATTTCTTTTGTAGCAGATTGGAAAGAAATTGATAAGAAAGGTAGACAAACACTTTTAATACCTTTCCAAGGAGGCTTAAAAAATCTTGTGAAAATCCTTCAGCAAGGAATTATTGAAAATATTGATGAGGTTGAGAATATTAAATTTAGACAGAATTCTCTCGAGGATGTATTTTTGAACCTGACAGGAAGGAGGTTAAGGGATTAGAATGAACTTATTAGATAATAAAGCAATTCAAATATCTATTAAAAATCTAAAAGATAAGATACGCCACTGGCAATATGTATTTTTTTCGCTCTTACTCCCAATTATGTTTACAGTTATGTTCTACTTCATGTTTGGCTCTGAAAAAGATCCTGTGACAGGTTTATCTGATTTTGATTATGGTTTTCCTGGAATGATAATCTATGCTATTGGTATGGGTACTATGAATGCTGCTATAATGTTTGCTCAAGATAAAGGCTCTGGGATGTTGGAGCGCTTAGACACAATGCCAACAGGGAGAAAAAATATGTTTTTAGGTGCTTTAATCTCTGAATCATTGTTCCTAATGCTTCAGATTGTAGTTATGTTTTTCATCGGCTATGTGATACTGGGTTTACATATTGAAGGCCCATTAGAATTGTTTTTAGGATTCATAATAGCTGTAGTTTTTGGAATTTCAGCGGTTGGATTAGGGATTATAATAGCATCTAGTTCGAAAAATGTAGAAATAGCTAATGCTGCGTCATTACTAGTATTTATGATACTAATTTTTCTCTCAGGAAGTATGATACCATTTGAGAGCCCGATTGTATTTTTTACTCCACCTTTTTGGGCTAAGCAATTATACCTACAATTAACTGTTTTGGGAAATGGATTTGGTGATCCTTTGTATAGTGGTTCATTAATTGGTGTGACTTCGGAAACCATTCCAATTTCTTTATTCGGGGGATTGATAATAGTTTTCGTTTATACAATTATCTTCATTATTTTAGGGATTATTGTTTTTCAGATGAAGACAAAATTCTAAAATAAGTTAGAGGAATAAAAATATTTAACCTTAATAAATAGACAAAAATATGTTTATTTAAAATGAATTATAAGTCAATTTGGAACCAATCTGATTGGACGGAGGAAGCACGTAGCTTACTAGAAGGGCTTGGTAAGTTTCCCAAAGACTCGAAAATAATTTTAATAATAAGGCATTCACATAGAAAATCAATTCAACAACTCACTGTTGAGGCAATAGATTTAAGATTAACTCTTCTCGGTCACGAGATTGCCAAAATATTTGCATCGAATTTACCATTGGATAAATCAATTAGACTATTTTATAGCCCGAATCAGCGTTGTAAAGAAACTGCTATTGATATATTTGAAGGATCTAAATACGTATCTAGCCAATGTACTATTAATGGACCAATTAATGAATTATTTGATTTTGGTGTAAAACCCGATTTTTTAATTGAGGAGATAAATAAATATCCTAAATCGTTCTTATATCGATGGGTAGCTGGTCTTTATCCCTCTAAAAAAATTACTCCATTTAAGGATTACTGCCAAAATGCACTTAGGATAATCTTAGCAAAGAATTTGGAATCACCAAAAAAGAGTATTGATGTTCATGTATCTCATGATATTATAATACTGGCATATAGACTAGGGTGGTTTGGATTATCACCAGATGGAAAACGTCCTTCCTTTTTAGGAGGATTTGCTTTTACGATAACCGAGAACCACATTTTACTATTAGATGTAGATAAGCTACTCACAGTCGAAATTCCATATTGGTTGAATATCTAAAATCATTTAATATAATTATAATTTTCATAACAATTCCCCATATTAGAAATACAAAACTACAAATTTTCAAAATAATTCTTGTTATTAACATTAAAGAGATTAATCATTTTGTATTCTGTTAAGTTCAATTCTGAAGTAAATAAAATAGAAGACGTTTATCGCATTAAGATAGATGTGCCATGGAACGTTAGAAACGTTTCTCTTTACCTTTTTAAGATTCATGGTAAAACTGTTCTATTTGATTCAGGATTGGATATGGGCAATTGGAGTAAATTATTCTTCTTAGCTCTTAAAGATATTAATCTTTCTGTTCAAGATATAGACTATTGTTTTATATCACATAATCATTCTGACCATGTAGGATTAGCTGGAACCTTAAAACAGAAGAATCCTGATCTTCAATTATTAATGCATAATATAACCGCTAAAACGCTCAAATGGGAAAATCAAGAGGAGAATATAGATGAGATGGAACGAGAGGCTGAAGAAGTTGCCTTTCAAATGATAAAGTATGGGTTTAATGAAAAGCAAGCTGAAAGAGTAGTTGAATTCTTTAACTATTGGCCTCAATATCGATCGTATCAAGAGCCAGATATAGTTTTAAATGATGGTGATATAATTTTAGAAGATTTAGAAGTAATATGGACTCCAGGGCATAGTTTTGGTCATATTTGCCTTTTTAATTCAAAAGACAAATATCTCTTTTCAGGGGATCATATACTCTCAAGAATTACCCCTCACATTGGGAATTATATTATCCCTAAAGTGCTATTGGAAGAATATAAGAGTTATGATTTTAACAATATTTTAAAACATTATCTGAACTCCTTGGATCGAATAGATCAGTTAAACCCGAAAATTATCTTTCCTGCTCATCAAGACATCATATATGATCCCCATAAACGGATTACAGAAATCAAGGAACATCATAAAAATAGGCTTGCTGAAATATCAAGAGTTATTAAAGATAATCCTTTACCACCCTCAAAGATTTCTGAACTCCATTTTGGAGAATTGGATGATATGAATTCATTTTTGGCACTTTCTGAAGTTCTTGGGCATCTTTTTTTTCTTGAAGATAAAGGATTAGTCACTGCTATTGAAAAAAATGGAAAAACTCTATATTGTAGTTAAAGGTAGATAAGTATTTTTTGCTGGGTTGAATTTTTATATTATTATGATTACCTGGATAAATCTTTTTATTCTAATTATATCAACAGCACTGATGACGTTTTTTTATATAAAAAGTGTCGGACCAGCAGCATTAGAACGAAAAATTGGTTTAACCGCATATTCAAGAAGTGCTTATTACAGAATAATTGCAAGCGTTTTTGAATTAATAGTTATTGTGAATTATATATTATACTTCTTCTTCCCACTCCCTATTCCTTTTCCTCAATTCTTTATGTGGGAATATTGGATCTCATTAATTATTAGTATTATTATCCTGATCCCAAGTCTATACATAATGCTAATAGGGCTTAAAGCTGCGGGAAGAGAGGCCCTTTATCCAGACAAAGCCCACACTCTTTATGAAGGGATCTACAATAAGATTCGACATCCTCAAGCTTTAGGAGAAGCTTTTTTATGGTGGAGTGTAGCACTAGTTTTGAACTCTCCCTTTCTTTTCTTATATTCTATTTTGTGGTTTCCGTTATTTTATTGGTTTTGTAAAGCAGAAGAAAAGGATTTACTAATACGATATGGGGAACTATATGATAATTATAAACAACAAACGGGAATGTTTATTCCAAAAAGAAAAAAGGAAATCTAAATGCTTATCTTTTTCAAAGGTAAAACCAAAATCAAACTTCTACAAATCTAAAAAAAGAGAAATAAAATATATTATATTATTCAGGTTCATATTCAATTTCATATGAAAATTGTTCTATTAAAATATCTCTTAATCTAGGTGTGATTGGACGACCTTTTTTATGAATAGCCCGCCCTACAATAGCTTCTGCTGCTTCTAGCACCATTTCTGAGAGTGTAGGGTGACTATGTATTGTTGCTGTGATATCTTCTATGGTTAAACCATTTTGCATAGCTAAAGCAATTTCAGCAATCAATTCTGGAGCACCTTCACCTATACAGGAAGCCCCAACAATTTGAGTTGTATGTTTATCTGCTAATATTATTAAAAGGCCTTCCTCCCCCATACACATTGCTTTTCCTAAGCTACTATACGAAAATTGTCCAATCAAAACATCTATACCCATTTCTTTTGCTTGTTTAATTTTTAATCCTACTGAGCCTATATTTGGGCTCGTAAAAATTGTTGAAGGTACAACTCTATAATTAGCTCTTTTGGAATGATTTCTATATATTCCAAGACCTGAAAGGGCATTTGCTACAGCTATATCTCCTTCGTAGCTAGCGACATGTGCAAGCATAATTCCGCCTGTTACATCTCCTATTGCATATATCCCTTTTACCGAAGTCTCTAATGTTCCAGGATCAACCTCAATTGCTCCTCTTCTTGTTCCAATTCCTAATTCCTCTAATCCTAAATTATCTGACACTTTATTTCTACCAATTGAAACTAAACATAAATCTGCTTCATAAACAAATTTTTCCTCATCTTCAATTTTATCCGTTGAAACTGATGCAGAACAAGTTGTAGCTTTTACACCTGAACCTGTATTTTCAACAGATAACACATTTTGAGAGGTAAATATCTTTATTCCCTTCGAATCGAATATTTTTTGTAATTGTTTTATTATAATTGGCTCTTCTGATGCAATGGGAGATGGAAGATACTCTAAGAGAGTCACATTGCTCCCAAACGTAGCAAAGATGTCAGCAAATTCACATCCAATAACTCCTGCTCCAATAATTAATAAACGATTCGGAATTTTCTTAAAATTTGGATTTAAAATATCATCACTAGTTAATATCCTCTCATGATCTACGTTGAAGTTTGGAATTAAAGCAGGAGTTGAGCCTGTAGCTAATATAACTCTTTTACCAAGAATGATTTCGTTATTAGTTTCTCCTTGAATTAGGATCTTAAAACCTACATCATCATCTCCTCCAAGTATTTTACCGTGTCCGATATAAACATCATTTTTCCAAGATTTTTGAAGATTTGTAATTCCCATTCCAAGCTCATTTACTATTTTATTCTTCCGATCAACCACTTTACTAAAATCAGTATTATATCCTTTAAGCTTAACCCCAAATTCTTCCGCATTTTGTAGTTTTTCAATGAAATGAGCAGAAGCAAGTAAAGCTTTAGTAGGAATACATCCTCTGTTTAAACATGTCCCTCCTAACTTGTTTTTCTCGATTAATGCAACTTTAGCACCATATTGGGCCGCTCTAAGGGCAGCATGATAGCCTCCTGGACCTGCCCCAATAATCACTAAATCATATTGTTTTTCTATTGTTTGGTCTTTAAGCATTTTTATCCCCGCATTTTGTCATAACGGATTTTTAATAAATTTTATAATAAAAATTTTGATTTTTGGATAAATAATATATTGGATTTTACATTATGCTCTTTTAATTGTCTCATAATTTCGACTAGTGTATTCTCCTCACCAACATGTACAAAAGTTAAATCTCTACTGTCTCGATCTTTTATGACACCAAGTATTTTCTGAACAATTGAGTCAACTCGAATTTTCTGATTTATATAGTGGTTTAATTCCTTTAGTTCATTTGAATAATACTCGATTAAATAACTTAATTCTTGAGCACCAGGAGTATGTTTATCTTTCAATAAATCATAAGAAGCTTTTAATTCATTATATTTATTTTGAATTTCACTTATTTGACTTGAAAAATGCCCTTTTACAAAATGTGGTAATTCAACAGTAAAATATGGGATTTCAAAATCATTAAATACCTTAGCTAAATGTGTATTATTGAATTCTCTTAAGCTGGTATAACCTAGATCTATTGTGGCAAATTTAACTGGAATTTCCTTGAATTTCTCAACTAAATTTTCAACATCTCTTTCTGTTATTTCACCATCCATATCTCTTAAGAGATACACAGAAAAATTATTATCCATAAAGGTCTCAAACATTATACTATTCATTTTTTTCCCTCCTGTTTGGTCTTTTTTTTCTATTTTTTGTGCTTTTTATTGGAATCGATCAATTCTTGATCTAGATAACTAATTTCAAGTATGCATCCCCGACATTCCGAGTATTAGATTCTTATATTAAGGAATCTCGGAATATAAATGTCCTATGTAATTCGGAAAAACTGATCTTTTCCAATAATATAATATTAAGAAAAGTATATAAATGTTTCGGAAACTGATCAGTATTCCGTATCAGAACGAAAAAACCAATGCATGAAAATGATCATGTATACTTTAGGTTATGCAAAAACTAGATAATCATAATGATACTTCTCTAATCTAAATCGATAATCTGATATATTTTTATCATAATTCCATTTTAAAATCGAGAAATTGAAAGCGGCTAACTCTTATTTTAATAATTTCATTAAAAAGTTTATATGTTGAAGAGCAATTTTAAAATTAATTCCCTAATCTCTCAAGACTTAAATCTCAAGTATTAGGTGTTATTGTTTACAAAGAAGTCTGTAAATATATTACGTTAAGTTAACACGAAAATTAGAGAGAAGTTTCTCATTTTTATATTTAGAGTTATTTTATAATTCTAAAAAACTCTAAAATTATAGGTTAATTTAGGTTTAGTGGAGAATTTATTTGAAACAAGTAAAAGGAACGTCCGTACTAACTGTTGTAAAGTCAATTAGAGCAAATAAAAGTAAAAAGGATGTATATGATAGGATGCTTTCAAATAAAGCAAAAGAATTTCTTAAAAAAAGAATTCTAGTTGCATCATGGTATCCTTTTGAAGAATATAGAGAATGTTTTGATGCTTTATGTTATGTTGAAGCAAGTAATAATCCAAAAACGATAGTCGGATGGGGTATAAGGGAATCAAAGTTATGGTTTACGACAGTTTACCAATCTACTATAGTCAAGAATGATTTTCTCCAACTTATTCTTGAGAGATATTCTAGGTTTCATAAAAGGATGTTCAATTTTGGTGAAGTTGCAATTAAATTCATCTCTGATACAGAGCTAGAATTTACTTATATAGAAATGCCTCGTAATTGGGAAAATTATTATCATATAGCATCAGGATACGTAATAGGTTTTATTGAATTAAGTATTGGGAAAATACCTGAATATTCTTTTCTAAATAAATCATGGATAGGGGCTGGTTGGACTAAAATTAAGTTTTCATGGTCACCTTGAATTTATCCTGAGATCTATAAAAAAATATGATAGTTAAAGGTCAAAAGATAACTCATAATAACAATTGTAAACCGTATCTTGAAAATCTTAAAATATTATTTCTAAATCTGTTTTCTCTAAATCTTTAGGAGGATATATAATATTTCTATTTAAACTAACGTTTAAAGCTTTAAGAGAATGGAGAAGATATATTGATTTAGGGAGTGTTGATAATTTATTTCCTCTCAAATTAAGTTCTTCTAAAGAGGATAGTGAATCAATCCATTCAGGTAAATGTGTGATATTATTCCAACTTAAATCAAGCTTTTTTAGAGAAGTTAGATTTTTAAATGATTCTGGCAAGGTAGATATGTGATTATTAGGTAATAATAGTATTTCTAATGATGTTAATGAACTAAAAGTCTCTGGTAATTCATGAATATCGTTATCATATAAATTCAATTCCTTTATTGAGGGTAAGTAACTAATCCACTTTCTCATATCAGATAAAGATTTATTTCCACCCAAACTTAATTTATTTAGAGACTCCAAATTTTCTATCCACTTTGGAACAGCTTTGAGGTTATTCAGTGCCAATTTTAATGTCTTAAGAGAAGATAGTTCTTTCAATGATGAGGGGATTGTTTCTAACTGATTTCCATGAAGATTTAGAACTTCAAGAGAACTCAATTTACCAATTGATTGTGGAAGTGAAGTAATTTTATTATGTTTTAAATCTAATACCTTTAAATTTTTTAATGCACCAATCGATGGAGGAGTCTCTGTTAATTGATTATATCTTAAGTTCAGATTTTCTAAAGAATTTAAGGCATTAAACTGATCAGGCAATTTATTTATATTATTATAGCTTAATCCTAAGTATTTAAGAGAATTTAAGGAAAAAACAGTATCTGGAACTTTCCTAAGGTTATTGCTTTTTAATTCTAAGAATCTTAATTTGCCTAAAAAAGCAATGAATTCATTTAGATTTTTTAAAATTTTCCAACCAAATATATTATTGCTGGCAAATGATAGATTTAATTCTACAATTAAGCCTTCCTCTACTTGATAATTAACTTCTTTTAAGGTTTCTTCCAATTCATTTGCGATTATATAATTTTTGATAATTTCTTCTAATTTATTTATATCAACACTGTTGAGTTCTTGAGTTTTGAGTAAAGAGCCCAAATTCTTTATAAATTTGTAGTTTCTAATTTTTTTAATTTTCTCATACAAGATAGCTTTAGCATTGGAATTGTTTATGTCTCTTATTATAGAAACAATTAATAATAATAATTCCCAAGATTTTTCATGATCTAAAGCCCAATTTAAAGGAGGTAAGACTTTCTCCTGGAATAGGGCAGTTAAACTTTCAACACCTAATTTTCTTATTTCTTGGTTTGGATCAGATAAGAACACATTTTCTAAAACGGAAAAAACTTTGCTATTTTTAACCCCGATCCTTTGCAGGCTTTTAATACTCTCCTCCCTAAGTTCAATCAAATCATTGTTTCCAATTAAATAGATTAAGAGATCTACTGCTGTTGATTTATCAATTTCTTCTCTTTCTAAAGCATCAAGTATTTCTTTAGGATCTATAGTCATAAGCTATACTAATTAGCTGATATGAAAAAAATTGTATTTAATTTATTTGAGCTTAGCAACTTCAATTATTGCATTGGTAATGGCTACTGGTTCAATTTCTTCAATAAAATGTCCGGCGTTTTCAAAAACCTTAATATATCCTTTAAGCTGAGGAAGATTTTCAATCCATTGCTCCATAACTTCATCTTTTGCAGAAGGATCCCACTTACCTATAACTGCACGAACTCCAATATTTTGTCCCTGTGGTCCCCAATATTTATTGATATTGTCTTGTATGAAACGATAAAAAGGAGATGTATCTCGTTCACCAAGTTTGGGTTCCTTATAGACATTTCCATGCCCCCATAAGGGTGTTTGAAGTACTAAACGTTTTGAACTTAGTACATTCTTATCTGATTGAAATTGTTCTCTAAAAAACCTTTGAGTAGAAGTCTCATCCTCTGAAAAACTACCAGTTTCCCTTGAAGTCGCTAGCAAATTGGGAAGAGCAGAAATTAATTCTTGTGGATCTTCAGGGTTATAAAAAATAGCAAAGGAAGTAAATGCACCCCATAAATTGTTTGGAATAAGGTTTGGGGTATTAGCCCATGCAAATTGTTTTAATGGATAGTTTTCATACGTCATACCTGATTTTGGGAATGGAAAAACAGTACTATTTAGGATAATAAGGTTTGATATGCGATCTGGAACTTTCAAGAAAGCACCAATACCGATTGGGCCACCCCAATCATGTATAATGAGAGTTACATTCTTTAAATCAAGATACTTTATTAATTGTAGTAAATTTTCTGCATGATCCATACAAACCATTTCAAATGAAGCTTGATCAGATAAGCCAAAGCCAATGTGATCCATAGCTATAATTCTAATAGGTTTCTTGGCTGTTTTTATGAGATGATCAATCACATTCCTATATGTGTACGAAGATTCAGGATTGCCATGAACAAAAACAAATACATCCTCAGGAGTTCCCTCTCCATGATTGCTATCTCTAAAGAATATTTTTTTTCCGGCATCAATTCCTTCTGACAATTCAAACCAGTAGCCACATCCCTCTGGAAAATAATCATCAGGAACATTGGCAACTGGTGTATTACTGGGGATGGATTTTGAATTTGATTTTAATACCATTTTAATCACTTTCTATATTTCAGGTTGACTAACGAAGATTAAAATCCTCCGTAGCTTCTTCCTCTTATATTATTTAAAACGATATCATCTAATTCACTCAAGCGCTTAGTAGATTTGACTTTATACTTAGTACTAAGGAATTTGTTTATGAGTTTGTATTTGAAATTACTCATTCTCATGTCTCTTCGGACTTTTCTTGGTATTTTATTAGGATATTCGGTAATATAAGGAATATCATCATCTTTTATGGATTTATCCTTATTATAAAGATATCGCTTGGTGGGTTCCTCTCTTGGTTTTCTATCAAATGGATCAAAAAGATGTTTCATTTTAAATTTCACGGCACTCTCTTCAACGCTTCTACTAATTAGTTCCATCATTGGGGTTGGCTCTCCAATAAGATCTCTAAATCGCTCATCTGTCTTTTGAACTCTCCTCCTTACAACACCATTAGGAGCAAACCGATCCATCGCACCTAATATAGCCCAGTTTGCAGCGGAAGAACGTTTGAATAATTTAGATCTATGCTCCCGCATTAAAGTATTATCAGAATTCATGCAGTATTCATATCCATTAAGGGTGACTTCAAGCCTTCTTAATATTGATGGCCCCCACGTTCGATACATCAAGTCATACCCATATTCTGTTAGATTCAAAGTCTCGTGAGTCTCTAAAGATATGTTTTTCTGTGCCCCACTCCAGAAATGCACATCTTCCCAAGGAACTTCACATACTCTACCCTCTTCCCTAAGCTTTCGCCATAATTCAGTTCCGGGGAATGGAGATAAACGAGTTAATTGTTGATAAGTAGGTTTACAAGCAATAAAATAGTTAAGATCTTCATACATGTTTGCATGATTATGATAATCCCAACCACATATCCATGCACCAAGAGTACGAATACCCATTGAATGAAGTTTATGAAAAACATCTCTAGCATCGGCTTCTTTTACTTTCCTATAACCATGATCTCCTGCAAATTTAGATTCTACACCAATAAAAACTGCACCGATCCCCGTTTCAGGAATGGCATCCCATCCATAATTACTAGCGAAATGCCAGATAAAATCAACCGAACCAAAACCCGTCCAATCGACGTTTTCAACGAGATCTAGATTCTTTTCCCATTGTTCTTTGGTTTTAACTAACCATCTTGGGTGCCGGAAATGATCTTCTTCGATGACAAAAATTGATGATAAATGTTCAAAGTGTTTACGATATAACTCAACATGACTGACAAAATCTTCAGGTGAAAGCAGTTCAATTCGTTTTTTACCAAACATTTCAGTTGTTGAACAAAAATCACAACCACCGGGACATCCCAATCCTGTTACAAGAAATCCAAGACCACCTCTGGGATATTTATTTAGAAAAGCAGGAGCTCCACCGCATTTAGGCATTAGCTTTTGCTGAATTGGACGGTTGGTATCTTCACCAAGTAAGTTGCGAAGAAATTCTACACCTTCACCTAAAACAACATGATCGACATACTTTTTTTTAGTTTCTTCATCATATTGTGCTGCAAATGCCTGAGCACCATAACTACCTAAAAGAATTTTTGTTTCAGGAGATTGTTCTCGTATATATTTACACATCTTCATAACCATATCAAGATGTACAGGAAAAGCACTTATCCCAATAATAGCATATTCTTTATCTACTTCTTCAGTAAAATTTTTCCATCGGGGATACTCAAGTAAAGTAGCGGGTAAATTGACATTTTGTGCAAGAATATGGTTTGCAAAACAATGAGTGTGAGAAACGAGTGAAAAAATGTCATCTCCATGAGTAAATCTTTGACCAGTAGCATCTGTAAGGGAATCATTAGCAGGAAGTGTCGGATAGGGATAACATGGGGTTGTTAATAAAATTCTATCTGTAATCATAATTCTAAATTTGTTTTAATTTTTTTTATACCTAAATTATTATTTGTATTTCTTCTCTTTTAATTGTATATCTAAATAGATCTAAATTATCAATTACAACTTAAATAAATTATTCTGCCTCTCTCTAAAGAAAGATTTACTTAAAAAAAGTATTGCTCTGATTCTTACAATAGTTTTGATAATTCTTCTAATTTTTCTTCCAATTCAACAATTCTTTGCTTTAATTGTTCTTCTGTCTTTAATCTCTCTGTTATATCAAAAAAAGTAGCGACCATATACATAGGGGAGATTTGAAAGGCATGGACTTCAAAAGCACCTTTTATTTCTTCATGTTCATAGTCAATTCTGTCTGTTTTCCATTCTTTTCCTTCAGCAGCAGCTTCACGGTATTTTTCTGGAACTTCTGTGTTCGCTAGTGGTGGAAATGCTTCTTCAATGGTTTGCCCTACAAATTGCATATTATCGACATTAAGAATTTTATCAGCAGTTGGATTGGCACCAATGAAAACTAGTCGTCCATCTTCGAATAAGTGGTACATATGAATACCGATTGGAATTGAATTAAAGAGGTTTGTCATATGTTCTTGCGATTCTTTTAATTTTTCTTCTGTTTCCTTGAGAACTGTGATGTCTTCACCTGAACTTAAAGATGCAATGATATTACTATCATTGTCATATAATAATGAATTATGCCAAGAGATTAGTTTTTCGTCACCTTTTTTTGTTAGTATTGTATTTTCATAAAATTCAAAGGGTTCTAAATCCCCATTGATTATCGCGTTAAAGACATTTCTAAGTTCTTCCCGGTTTTCTTTTGGAATGCATATGTCAAACCAATTCTTTCCCATTAACTCACCCTCTTCATAAGCAAGAATTTCATAACCCTTTTTATTTAGGAGCGTAATCGTTCCCTCCCTATTTAAAGCTAGAATGATGACTCCTGCTAAATCTAAATAATTTTTTAGTCTTTCTTTAGATTCTTCTTTTGGCTCTTGAATAATGATTTCACCTCAAAAAGCACCAATTTTATTTGGTACTATGTACAATATTGTTAAAAAGTTAAAAATATTTTGATAAGTTCGATTTTAAAAAAGTGAAAATCAAATATAATGCAAATTTAATTCAACAAAATGTCATTGGTAATTGAGAATCTAAAAGAAGCAATTAATGGTGAGAGCAATGCAAAACGAAAATATGAATTATTTGCTGAACGAGCTAAAGAAGAAAATCTTCCTCAGGTTGCTCATTTGTTTAAGGCTATATCAATAGGAGAAGCAATTCATATTAAAAATCATATTAGAGCACTTGAAGTTATAACTGAAAACGAAGTAAAGATTGAAGAATTCGTTGAGGTAAATATAGAAACTTTAAAATTAAATATAAAAGATACAAAATCCAATTTATTAGATGCGATACAAGGAGAGATTTATGAGACTAAGCAAATGTACAAAGATTTTGTAAAAGCTTCAAAGAAAGAGGGAAATGACGTTGCTGAGTTATCATTTTCATTAGCCAGAAAAGCAGAAAAAGTTCATGCTCAAATATTTAGTATGTATTTAAAACAACTTGAAAAAAATGAAATAATTAAGAAAAGGAAAATCTTTGTATGCCAAATATGTGGCAATGTAGAATTTGATACACCACCAGCAGTATGTCCTCTCTGTGATCACTCTCAGAAATTTTTTAATGAAATTTAAGTAGTCGTGATTAATTGATCGAGTAGAGTTCCTATTACAAATGAAGCTATAAATGCTACTATTCCAATTATTACCATCTCTACACCGCTTCTAATTTTATGCTCTCCTGTAATCTTAGTCTTTAAAACTCCTACTACGAATAACATTGAAAATGAGATTATAGAAGATAAGACTAAAGAAACTAATCCTAAGTTGAATAGATAGGCAAATAATGTTAAAAATGACCCAAAAATAAATGCTAGGAATGTAAGGAAAGCACCCAAAATGGGATTTTCAGGTTCTTCTAGTCCCAATTCACTTTTTGTTAAGAAATCAATCCATACCTGTTTATTTGAAGTTATAGATTCTACACAAGAATCAAGTGTTTGACCTTTCATACCCATTTTTTCAAAAATTTCTCTTACTTCTTCTTTTTCTTCCTCAGGAAAGAGTTCAATTTCAGCTCTCTCCTTTTTTAATTCATTTTTTATATAATTATATTCTGATTTGCTTGAAATATACTCCCCTAACCCCATACTAATTGCCCCTGAAACCATAGCTGCAAATCCAGTTAATAAAACAATTGCATTACTTCCAGTAGATGCCAGAGTTGCAGCCGCAACTCCAACCAACAGTGTAAAAGTTGAAATTAAACCATCATTTAATCCTAAAATAATGCTACGGATTTTACCGCCTCCCGTAACATGTTCTTCTTGCCTAGAACTCATTTTAGATCATCAAATAATTAATATAGAAATAATAATAAACTATCTAAAAAATCTATAATTGAAAAAAATTACTTTATTACTTTAGATTATATTTAATCCAATAACAATAAAAAAAAATTTCCAGTGTTTAAAATGAGTGATTTAGATATAAAAGAGATTAAAGAATTACTGGAAGAATTCCCATTAAATCGAGATAAAGAGATAATTTCAAAATTTATAGAAGGAGAAAAACTTTCTCAGAGAGAAATTCTACGTGCTTTTCACATATCTTTCCCAATCTTCACTCTTATTATATTAAATAGAAGATTTGAAACGAATAAGCAAATTGCTGAAAATGAGTGGTCTAGAGTCAAAATCCAGAAAATGAATAGTATAGGAACAGTTAAAAAATTAAATATTTTACCATTAATCGATTTCCATGCAGAAGGTAATTTTTCTACAGAAGAGGGTGTTTCTTATTTTATTAAAGCTGATAGAATTGGTTTATTATTTGATACAGGCTTAAATTCTAAAGATGAACACCCTTCCCC
>JBHLNR010000265.1:0-4329 GCA_048941385.1 Promethearchaeota archaeon | reverse complement strand
CCGAGGTAAATTGGGGCTTCATAGCCCGGAACAAGCCTTTTATAGGAATTTGGCCAGCTACTTAAAACAGCACACATAGCTCTTGAATGTTTTAATTGACCAGCTATCCATTTCTTCATTGTGAGTGAAATATTATCGTGGTCATTTTCATCATAAAAAACATTATATCCATTTTTCCACAAAGATTGATGCACATGCATACCTGAACCATTAATTCCGTGAAAGGGTTTAGCCATGAAAGTTCCGATAAGATTATGGTTTGCCGCTACTGTTTTAACTATTGTTTTTACGGTTATAGTATTGTCTGCTGTATTTACAGCCTCATCATACCGAAAATCTATTTCGTGTTGACCATAAGCAACTTCATGATGGATGCATTCAACATTGATTCCAAAAGCATCACTGTATTCTCCAATCGTATATCTTATCATCTCATTGATATCATATGGATCATAATCGAAATATCCCCTCATATCTGATGGTTTAAATTCTGCTTTAGTATCTGGAGTTAGTATAAAAAATTCCATTTCTGGTGCACAAAAATATTTATAACCATGCTCTTTTGCCTTATTAGCAGCACGCTGCAAAATATAACGAGGATCCCCTTCATACCGTCCACCGTCAGGTTTATAAACATCACAAATAACTCGTGCGACCTTATTTTCTTTTCGCCACGGTAATAGGCAAAAAGTGCTTGGATCCGGAAGAGCGACTTTATCAGATTCCTCAATGGCACCATACCCCGTTATGGAACTCCCATCAAAATTCTCTCCAATTTCAAATATTTCCTCGATTCTTTTAGAATTCACTTCAAATGACTTAATTATTCCATGAATATCTGTGAACTGAAGATATATGAATTTAACATCTTCTTCCTTAATCTTCTCAATAACAGTATCGCATAATTCTTTCCTTTTTGGATCATCTTTTTCTATCATTTTTTTTCCCTTTGATTCATTCAAATAATAGATGAGAATCTGTTTTATTCCTAATTATTGCGGAAAAGTCACCTAAAGTTAATGGTTTAAAACTCATTTCGATAGGTCTATAGTCTTGATATCTTGATGAACAGTTCCAACTGTGTAATTTCCTTTCTTGAATTGCTAGGTTATTAGGTTCAGGAGATAGCTCTTTAGTTAAATCACGGATTCTGCTTGTTTTAAAAGCACTTGAGTTAATAGTTAAAAAGACAGAACAATTCCATTTATGATCGTCATGAATATCACATAGATTGCTATAAATAGAATAGTCTTCACACTCTTGACAAATCTTTCTGTCATAAGAATACTTTTTTCCGCAAATTGGACATCTAATTTCCATTTTTTCTTTTTCTCATTTATTTTATAAAAAATCTATTCTTTATAATTAGATATGATCGTATATATAAAAATCTTGACCTTTTCTAGTTCATATGCTTACAAAAATGGATAGAAAAACTTATAAATGATCAATAATATTCATTCAGATTGATCGAATGATTCAATCTATAATTTTTGTCGTTAACGAAAGTGATCATTCGGATATTTTTTCAAAAATCTTATGGACAATTGTATAATTTTATAATAATTATATAACTCTCTATTATTATGGCTGAAAATAACAGTACAGTAAATAAATTCGATCTAGACACTGAAATCCTAAAGAAATTAAGTACAGATGGAAGAGTCTCCTTTCGTCAACTTGCGAAAGAGTTAGGTAATAAATCTCCTGTAACCATTAAAAAGCATATTGAAGATTTAGAACAGAAGGATATAATTAAAAGTTATGGTGTTCAAATTGATTATGAGAAATTAGGTTATGACATCATTGCTTTAATTGAAATAACGGTTTCAAAAGGAAAAATGCTTGAAGTTGAAAGAAAAATTGCTCAAAATCCTAATGTTTTTGCTGTTTATGATATCACAGGAACTTATGATGCTCTTATTCTTGCCAGGTTTAAAACAAGAGCAGAACTAAGTGAGATGATCAAAGATGAGATAAATACTTCGCCCTATGTTGAGCGTACTAATACTCATATTGTATTAAACATAATCAAAGACGAAAGTTCATTTACAAAATTGATCAAAAAAGAAGAAAGCAAAAATAAATAGACTCTTTTTGCTTTTTTAAAGTAATTAAAAAATGTTCACCAAATAAAATAAAAAAACTTATTTATGTTCATAATTAATCGTAATCTTTTAGTAGAGACCTGAACTTGATTCAATATATGACTCTATTATCAAAAAGATCTTCATTTTCTAACGAAAAAAAACAAATTTTGTCGAAGAATAGAAAATTTTAGTAAAAATTGTTCAATATTCGATAGTAAATTTTAAATAGAAGGACGATTGAACTAAAAAAATTTCATTCCGAATTTGGATACCTTATAATCCGTTCAACCTTTCTCAGAATTCTTAATGTTTCTTTTAGAAAAAGTAAAAAAAATTAGAAAAAGGTTTAAATATCCAATATTACTACTTTTATATAATACAAGAATATGGGATTAAATTCCCACAAGAAAACAAAATAAAATAAGAGGTTAAAGAAAAAAAATTTAGTAAAGGAGGTTATAAAAATAACAGTTCAAGAGTATTTTCGAACATGGGAAGAAATTTGCTTAGAAAAATTAAAAGAAATTGGACGATGCTCAGCAGCACAATGGGCTAGGGCAATGGGATATGGAGAGAATCGCAATGGAGTGACAACTGTGATTAAACGCATTAAAAAAACCATGCCGGATAGATTAATGATCTATTATAACACTAGACCCCGTTTATACGAAGCTGTAGCAGAAGAAAATTAAACAAGAGCGTGAATTGAAGTGTCGTTAAAGTGTCAATTTTGCGGAAAAGAACTTCTTTATGATAGAAAGATCTGTCAGAGTTGCGAAGATAAAGCTATCAGCAGTGGTTTAGGCCTTCAAGAGGATCATAAGTGGAGATGTGATAATTTCTTAGAATCAAGTGGGCTAGCATTTGGGTGTAATTTGGATAAGAGTAAATTAATAAGCTTAAAAATGATTAAATGTTTTGAGTGTGGTGAAGAATATTCATATGGTCGGACTATTTGCCATAATTGTGAAGGTAAGTCATTAACATTTGGTAAAATTTTCGAACCGATACAAAACATATATAGGTGGAATTGTAATACTGCCATGACTTGCTTAGATTTAATGACTTCTGAAATAGATAGAATTGAGACGATTATAAAAGAACCGCCCCATATAGAAAAACTCGAAAAAACTGATTATAAATGGAATGAAATCTCAGCAATTCAATACAATAAAATAGAAATAGATAGGAAGAAAGGTCTTCTAATCTATGAATAATTTTTGTTTTTCAAATATAGATGAGCAAAAAGAGATAATTATTATGACTATGACTCGAAAAATAACAGAGTATATAGTAGTAGTAAAGAAAGCTCAATAAAATGATTAAGCTAAGCTACTTCTTTAGCTTTTTTGCTTACCTTTTTCATAATAAATAAAAAAAATAATAATCAAATAGATTTAGGATAGGGTGAGAATATTCGGCAGGAGATTGTTTTATTTCCGGGATGTGTAATTTCATATCGGTTGCCTTTTATTGAAGTTTCAATAAGGAAGATTTTGGAATTTCTCGAGATCCCATTCAAAGAAGAATTGAAATTCTCCTGTTGTCCTGACCCAAATGGTATAAAAAATTCAAATGAGTTCTTATTTTCAATAACTGCTGCTCGTAATCTAGCTATTGCTGAAAAAGAAGATCGAGATATATTTACACCTTGCAATGGGTGTTTTACCTCACTTAAAAAAGTAAGGTGTGAAATTGAAGAAGATCACCATTTTTTGAGCAAAATTAATAAATATTTGGAAAAGATTGATTTAAAAGTTCAAGGCAAATCTCAAGTTTTTCATATGGTTGAATTCTTCTCTAAATTCAAGAGAGAAGCAATCAGAGAGAAATTAAAATATCCCCTGACTGGATTAAAAGTTGCTTTACATTATGGTTGTCATTTTCTTAGACCGAGTAATAAAATACAGTTAGATGATCCTTTAGAACCTAAGATATTTGACAAGTTGGTTGAAGATTTGGGTGCTCAAAGTGTCAATTATGACTTAAAAATGGAATGTTGTGGAGGGAGTCTTGAAAGAGCAGGAAAACCAGACTTGTCACGAGAAATAATTAACGCTAAATTGGCAGGTGTCAAGGAAAAAAAGGTAGATTGTATAGTTGTCTGCTGTCCTCAATGTTATATCCAATTTGATCATTTACAACAAGAATTAAAGAAAATGGATTATAAATTTGATATTCCCGTTTTATATTATTCAGAGTTATTATGTATTGCTTTAGGAATTGACATTCAAGAAAT
>JBHLNR010000059.1:0-18494 GCA_048941385.1 Promethearchaeota archaeon | reverse complement strand
GGTTAAATTTAAATTATTATTATACTCCCAATAATCTGGCATATCATCATTATCAGAATCTACATCGTTAGCAAAAGATCCGATTAAAAACTCGAGTAGATTAGTTAACCCATCATGATCAAAATCATTATTCGCATCATCCGAATTAATATCTAGATCACAAAGTAACTCATAGGAATCAGACATAAAATCTCCATCTGAGTCTGAAAGTAGAGGACATGACCCACATTGGTATTCGACAAGATTTATCAATCCATCATTATCATTATCTAGATTGGAATCATCTAAGAACGGATCTAATGAATATTGTATCTCAAAATAATCATCCATGCCATCTCCTTCCGTATCTACATTCGTTGCATCTGTAAAGTAAAAAATTATTTCTTCATAATCAGATAGATTATCCCCATCGGTATCAGGGTTGTTTGCATCGGTAAAATAAGTTAGAATTTCCAAATCATCCGATAGGTTATCATAATCAGTATCAGGATTGGTAGCGTTTGTAAAATGAGTGAAAATTTCTTCACCATCTAATAAATTATCCCCATCGGTATCAGGATCGTTTGCATCGGTAAAATAAGTTAAAATTTCCAAATCATCCGATAGGTTATCATAATCAGTATCTGGATTTGTTGCATTTGTAAAATATATGAAAATTTCTTCATTGTCAAATAAATTATCATCATCTGTATCTGGATCATTGGGATCCGTATTATTTTGAAATTCTACTAAGTTAATAACACCATCTCCGTCATTATCTAACCCTGAATCGTCATTTTGAGGATCAAGACCATTATGAACTTCGTAGCCATCAGTCATCCCATCACCATCTGTATCTGGATTGTTCTCATCAGTTAAGTATATTAATATTTCTTCACCATCTAATAGACCATCATCATCCCCATCTGGATCTACCGGATCCGTAAAATAAGTTAGTAGTTCTTGTCCATCTGTCAATAGATCTCCGTCGGTATCATTTAATGCGGGATCTGTAGTCCCATAATATTCTAAACCATCATTCAGTCCATCAAAATCACTATCAACCCCCAATGGGTTTATGCCTAGCATAACCTCTAAGGCATCGTCAAGAGAATCAGCATCAGCGTCTCCTGAAACAGTAGTATTTAAATGAATTATCCTATTTCCTTCAACTTCTGCAAATATGCCATATCCAGTAATCCCCGTTACCCCATTTAACTCAATTGTTCCAGAATAGAATCCAAATCCCGTATTTGAAGCAGGTGACAAAGTAAGATCTAATAGCTCATAATGTGTTGTTATTGAAACATTACATACAGCAACCTTCAGTTCTTGGATTTGACCAATCCCATACAAATTGAATGAATATGATAATTCATTAGCTACTGGATTTAGAGAGACAGAACCAAACGATGTAGAGAGGATGGATTCTCCTGCAATGCCGTCATACTCTTGAGGATGGTGTGTATATCCTAGAGATCCTGAATGTGAGACTGTATTGGAATATGTGTAAGTAAAACGTTCCTCCATCGATCTAATTCCATCCCCATTGGTATCTATCGCTGAATCTATGGAGTCAAGAAAAAAATTAGTAAAAACTCCATGCTGTAAAGAAGGATCCTCTAAACTAAATTCATCATTCCTACAAGCAGTCATAATATACCTTCCAATTTCTTGTACTTCAGGAATCATTCCGCCTGTGTTGCAAGCATCAAGCACAATGTATTTTTCAGCACAATTAAGAGCATCTAATTTTGAATCAAGTAGTGTATCTATATAATAATTACTTGGTGTTGATGGGATCGAATCGTAAGAACATAAGAAATGTTCATCGGTGTAGGTTTGTACTTCGTACTTATCTATACTAAATCCCCATTTAGTAATGGAAGAATCAGTAATCATTCTAATATATATTCTATGGTCATTAAGAAGGGGGATCCAACCAGACCAAAAACCAGTACTATATCCTGTATAAGCCTCATAGTACCAATCATCAATTAAATCACTATCTCCTAAAAATAAATAATCATAATTATATTCTAGGTCGAAATGGTCAAAATGAACTCTGATATAAGCAGCATTAGTATGATATATACTCCACGTACGATCATAATTGTTGGGATAATTATGTGGTGAATCAAGTGAATAAGAATAAACACCTTCATTTACAATTGATGTACCTCCATGTCCTGAATAATAAAAGAAAAAAATATCATCACTTGTAATTTGGGAGGAAATTTGGTCAAAAGCAGTGCTTATGGCATTTTTAGAGGCACTTGAATCTTGAAGATATATTACATTTTCTGTTTTAAAATTGTATTCGTTTATCAACATTGAATTGATATCCTGTGCATCATCATCACAGTAAGATAAATCATTACTACTTCCAGGGTAATCTGATATTCCGATTACAATGGCATAAGCATTTTTAGGAGGTAATGGAGAAGAAGTCCTTAAATCTTCATATAATTCAGATTCTTCTTGAAATGGATTTGTCTTTGTATTGTGGATTTCTGACTCAAATCCTGGGGAATATATTTCGATAAAGCCTATATAAGATATTATAAAAACAAGACAAAAAAAACTTAAAATTGAAAAACGCAGGAGTTTCCTATTACGAATAGTGATAATCATTGTTTTTATTTGTGGATTTTTGAGTTTTTCTTCTATTTAATAATATATATGATACTTTTACATATAAATAAAATTATAATTTTTATATAGCTGTAAAAATGCTTCACATTATTCTAAATATAAACTGAGTTTCGGAATAAAACAGAAACTATAAATTGTTAGAAATATAGACCAAAAAATCGGATCAATCAATATATTTTTCTTCTATTTATCAGACTTCATGGGTATAAAATAAAAAATTAGTATCCTTGGATCCTTATGGCTTTTTTATACCTAAAACTTAAAGATATTTGTCATCTTATAAAATTTAATGGAAAAGGAAGAAGAAATTTTACCAGACCGGGATTTTGCAATCGATCTCCTTAGAAAACTGAAAATTCACCTTTCAGTTAGGCGTCATTCTGAAAAAGTAGCAGAGAAAGCGCTAGAAATAGCAAAAAAAATAACTAAAGTTAAAATAGATTTAAATTTAATTGAAATTGGGGCACTTTTACACGATATTGGAAGAACCAAAACTCATGGTTTTAAGCATGCATTAATTGGGGGAAAAATTTTAAGAGAAAGAGGTTTTTCTGAACGCCTTGCTAAAATTTGTGAAAGACATATTTTAGGTGGTTTAGACATAGAAGATGCAAAGAGATTTGATCTTCCTGAGAAAGACTATCTGCCTCTCACATTAGAGGAAAAGATTATATGTTTAGCAGACAAGCATATGGCTGGAACAAAAGAGGTTTCAATAACTGAAAGGTTTAACCGTTGGTTTCAAAAATATGGGAGAAGTAAAATTTTGTTAAAATCTAAAATACGTATTGAAAAAATCCAGCAAGAAATTGAATCACTTATGGGATAATTGCTTTTTCAACTGATTTATTATTCCTCCTTCTTCAAGTATATTTGTCAGAAAATCAGGTAATTGTTTAAAAGTAACTTCAACATTTTTTGTATTATTAAAAATAATACCTTGATTTAAGACAATTTCTAACTGATCTCCTTGAGAAAAATTGTCATTATTCCAGTCTAATTGTATCCCTGGAATTCCTAGGTTTATTAGATTTCGAAAATAAATCCGTGCAAACGATTTTGCAATTATCGCTTTCACTCCAAGAACCTTAAAAACATTAACAGCCTCTTCCCTTGAACTACCTGTTCCAAAGTTTTCTCCAGCAATTATAATATTATTTTTTATTACAGTAGTTCCAAAATCGGGATCAATATATTTCAATGTGTTTTTAGCCATTTCAGTAGTGTCTCTAATAGTTAGCGCATTTGTTGGAACGATATCGTCTGTATTGATGTCATCCCCTAATATATAGGCATGACCTTGAATTTTCTCAATCAATTATACTGCCTCCCTTGGATCTGTTATTTTTCCATTTATTGCCGAAGCTGCAATTGTTGCCGGTGAAGCTAAGTAGATTTGAGAGCTTGGTGCTCCCATTCTTCCAATGAAATTACGATTTGAGCTACTAATACAAACTTCTTCGGGGCCTAATACTCCCAAATGCCCTCCTATGCATGGTCCGCAAGTGGAATGCCCAACTGTTCCTCCCGCATCTAAAAAGATTTCAATTAGACCTTCTTTGAGCATTTTTTTATAAATTTCCGTTGATGCAGGGATAATAATTAGGCGGGTCTTAGAATTTATTTTTTTTCCTTTCAGAATTTTTGCGGCTATACGAAAATCTTCCATCCTACCATTTGTACAACTACCTATAAATGCTTGATCAATCTCGATCCCCTCTTGTTCTTCTACAGTCGCAATATTCCCTGGATTTGAAGGTTTTGCAACAACAGGAACAACCTCAGAAAGATCATAATCAAATACTCTTTCATACTTAGCGTCTTTATCAGGATAAACAATATTATATGGAGTATCAGTTCTTTTTTCTAACCATTTGGTTAATTTATCATCTGGTAAGAAGACTCCGAATTTTGCACCAGCTTCAACAACCATATTTGTAATAGTCATTCTTCCATCTATAGATATTTCATCAATTCCTTCCCCATGAAATTCCAATGATTTATATATAGCACCTTTTGTAGTTAAATCCCCTATTAGCTTTAAAATGAAGTCTTTCGACATTACTCCGTTATTTAGTTTGTTTATAAGGTTTATTTTAAAAGATTCTGGCACTTTGAACCATAAATTTCCTATAGCAAAGACGAAGGATACATCTGTAGCACCAATACCCGTAGCCAAACAATTAAAAGCGCCGTATGTAGTTGTATGACTATCAGAGCCTACTATTAACATTCCAGGTCTTGCGAAACCCATTTCTGGTAAGACTTGATGACATATTCCTTTATTCATCCCAATATTATGAATAAATTTATATTTTTCAGCAAATTTTCTACAATCTTGATGCATTTCTGCTGCTGAAATTGTGGGAGCAGGAACCCAGTGATCTAATATAAAAAAGATCTTATTTGGATCCCAAACGTGATCTAAGCCTAATTTATTATACTCCTTATGAATTCTTCCACCTAATTGTTCATGGACCATAATTAAATCGATTTCGCATTCTATAAATTGACCTGGGACAATTTCTTTAAGATTTGAATGATTTAATAATATTTTTTCAGCAATTGTATAACTCATAATTCCTCACAGAATAATTCCTTATTTTCACATAATATTGCAAAATCGTTATCAAGCATTAATAATGATGTTCGTATTATTAAAGATGCTTCTTGTAAAACTTTAGGATCAACCTTTTCGGGAGTATCAACCTTACTATGTGTAAATTTTCCAGCAACTCTAGTTACAATATCAACAGAATCGAATTTCCTTAGATGAAATGGAACAGAATCTGTATGTGCTCCCGTAGATAGGTGAAAACCGCTTATTTGTAAGTTTTCTATAAGAGCAGCTTTATCTAAATACCTACACAGTAGTGGTGCTATTTTTTTTCTTGGTAAAACACCATATGACTTTAAATATTCTACTCTATTTTGAGAAGTTCCTGCACATGATATCATATCCAGATTGATATGATAGATCCTACCCTTTACAAATTGTTCTTCATGATTATTTACAAAAATTCTTGATCCCATTGTTCCTAATTCCTCTGCTGAAAATTGACAGAACCATAAATTAAAATTCTCAAGAGGATGATCTTTAAAATAGTTGCTTAACGCAAATACAACCGCCATTCCTGATGCATTATCTAAAGCCCCTGGAGATTCATTTTGAGTATTTATAAATAATAAAAAGAAGTTAGAAGTGGATATTAATAATGTAAAAACCCACATTCCAATCCCTATTGTTAATAAATTCAATTCTAATGGTGTATAGGTACGAATGAATAGTGCAATCAAAAAACCACCCAGAAAGATTCCACTATATAACCAAATTCGATAAAAAAATACTCTCCAGTATGTTTTAAATGTTTGCGATTTAGAGTCTAAATGAGCGGAAATAATTATATTTCCTGCTTTAGTAATAGGTAATTTTTTTGCGGGTATTTTTACAAATATATTTGTACTTGAAAGTATGTTGCCATAATATTCCCCCCAAAAACCGGGGTTTTCTGGATGCCTTAATCCTTTTATAATTAATATAATTAAGATAGTTCCCGCTCCAACTATGAATAATGAAATAAACAAATCAACATAAGCAAACATCAAAATAAAAAGTGAGAAGGTTAAGTTGATTACTAGAATAAGTTTTATCATCGTGGTAGAGTAAAAATCAGAGAATTCAAAAGGTTCTCGTTGTATCTGAGAATTTTCAAATCCTATCTTTTTAAATGTATCAATGGTAAGGTTAACAGCTTTTTTCTCTCCCTCAGTACCAGCTAGACGAGGAAAACTGAACAATTTCACATAGTTAAATAATTTAGTTGAATCAAACCAAGGGTTTTTATCATTCATACTTTACAAAAATTTAAAGAGGATTTGAATTTTATGGAAAATCTTAGCCAAATTCTAAAATAGTGTGAGTAATTTATGTTTTGCCATTATATTTTTTAACATTACTAATTTCTAATTTTTCTAAGACTATTTTTTGAATTTTTTCTTGTACAAATTCAATAATATCATTAGTATTAATTATATAGTATCCTTCTTGCTTAGCTCGAGAGAGATAAAGATCACGTACTTTATCCAAAAATGATGAGTCTTCGAATTTTTCAAGTTCTTCTTCATTTTTTCGGGCTATTGCTAATTTTGGGTCAATGTCCAAAATTATTGTTAATTCTGGAAGACCCACAAATTTATTTAACTCTTTTACCCATTCAACTGAAATATTATCAGATTGCACAGACTGATATATTATAGATGATTCTATATAGCGATCAGAAATCACAATGTATCCTTCAGCTAATTTTTTTTTAATTTCATTATGATAATGTAAATCTCTGTCTGCTGCAAATAATAAGGCATCTGTAGTAGGGGGGATTTCTTTGTTCTTCAAAAAATTCCTAATTAATTTTCCTATTTCATTTTTTGATGGTTCATGAGTGAGGTGAACTTTAAATCCGTTATATTTTAAAAAACTTGCAAGCAGTTGACTGTGAGTAGTAGTGCCAGAACCATCAACACCATCTAATACAATAAAAAAAGAATTTTGAGTCAATTTAATGCTAGATACTTGGTAATTATGATTCAATAAGGAGTAATTAGTTTTAATTTTAATGAATGATTGAATATTCCAAACAAAAAAGATTAATAAAAATAAATATGACGACTAGCAATCCAACTGGATTTTGTCCAAGATGTAATCAACAAGTTTTGCTTACTCGAAAAGATTTTGATACTTGTTTGGCGATTATATTGTTAATTTTTACGGGAATAGGATTTTTTATTTATTTAGCGGTATATTATAGTAGAAAAGAAGATCGATGCACCCATTGTGGTACAGAGATCAATGTTTCCCAAGATAAGAAATCTTATGTATATCAACCTCAAGTCCAAGTACAAACAAATGCACCTGCGGGTGATATGCCAAATTACTGTGCACTTTGTGGAGAAAAACTAGAAGCAGGAATAAAATTCTGTCCAAATTGTGGTAGTAAAACAATAGAAGAATAAATCGACATTTTAGTTTAATATTCTTTTTTAAGTAAATTCCAATATATATTCTATTCAAAAATTGGTCTCGAGATCTTTTAAATTCTATTTTCCTCATTCTTTAATTAAAAACTAAGAAAAAATATTGGAGGTAAAAGAAGTAATGTATTGTTCTCATTGTAAAACAAATGTGGAAACAAAAAAAATGGAATTTAACATAGCACTCGCAATATTTTTGGCAATTTTTACAGGAGGAATTGGTTTATTAATTTATGTTGCTATTTATTTAGATCGAGAGAAACGACCCCGCTGTGTCCATTGTGATGCAGTCTGCTATATTCAAAATCAAAATAGTACCTCATCAAGCCCAAATTATCAACTAGTTAGCACTTCAAGCCAAAACCAAAATCAGAAAACTGTTTTACTAACCCGAATTCCAAATGAAAAACCAAAATTCTGCTACAATTGCGGTGTTGAATTGAACCAAAATGAAGCCGCTAAATATTGCCCTCTTTGCGGAACTAATACCGAATAATGTTAAATTTCTTTTTATTCTTTTTATTTTAATTCTAATTTCTCTTTAATTGTCTTTAAGATAGTTGATTCAACAGGGGTGCATCCTTGTATAAAAGTTCCACTTTCTTTTTGACTGGATGTACAATTTCCAATAAGAAAAGTGTCTGAATAAAGATCTGATTCCTTAATTCCTTTTCCTATTGCTAAATTTAGAGGTTTTTCAGGAGAATAATGCTCATCAATAAATTCTTTATTGTTCTTGAGTAAATTGAAAATGGTTGATAAGCAGGCAGAACATGAGTCAATATCTATCAGATTTACATTTTTATATTTAATCGTTATTGATTTTGGGGGTGGTTCTAAAGGGTGTATAAAATCATCAATATTATCGGGAATTGTTATAATGTCATTAATTGATTTAATTGATGAATTTCTAGATTCTGAAATTAATTTTAAATGAGGGACATTTTCAAGAGACCAATCTGGTCTAGATAATGCTAGTGCAACAATGTCAGCTGCTAAAAAGTTGGTAGAACATATGATTGTATCTAATTTTACTGCATTTCCTGAGGATGGTCCCATGCCTTCAAGTGCAAATGAAGCGTCTATTATTGCTAAATTAGGGAAAATAATATCTCCAAGATCAGCTATAGCAATATCTAACTCTTTAATGTTTTCTAGAGATTCTTTAATATTTTCAACAATCTCTGGAGATTGAAAGTGATGAAGGTTGATTTTGTCTCTTTTGTAAATCAATCCTTTCATATTTTTAAAACTTAATGAGGCGCCACAATGCATATGCATTTTCAAGACCGGAATGGATATAAAATAATCTATATCATCGAAATATCCTGTAAGCCTTATATCTTTTAGAATTTTACCATTGGGGATTTCTTTCTTCAAGGGAGTGCGTTTATCTAAATCAATGAATTCAAGGTCATCGTTAGCTATTAATTTTTTATAACCTGACTGTTCAAAAGCTTTATATGTATCTGTATTAATAATTGGCGAGTCTCCAATGAAAAATTTAGCTTTATACCTATCTTTAAGATAAGTAAATATTGCTTCTACCACATCTGGATTTGTATTAATTCCTAACTTAGGATCTGCTTCCCTACCAACATTCGGTTTTAATAAAACTGTCTTTCCAGAGAGGTTTGGAATATTAATTTTACTAAGAGCATCATAAACAGCTTTCGAAATATCAATATTACGAGTAATTGAGACTATTGGCTTTTCAATCCGACCCATTATTTTAACCCGAGAAAATTGATAATTTTTTCTTTCATCAGCTCTTTATTTGGTGTTTTATTTAACCACCATTCAAATGCTAATACTCCTTGGTTTATGAGCATATCCAATCCACCTAATGTCTCACACCCAATTTCTGCCGCCTCTCTCATTAGTCTTGTTTCAAGAGGATTATAAACAACATCGAATATAAAAAGATTATCTCGAAGTAAATCTTGTGGAATTGGCGTTTCATCCTCTTTGGGATGCATCCCAATAGGAGTTGCATTGATAAGAATATCTGCTTTCTTGATATATTCCTCGAGATTTTTATTATTAGATAAAACACCTTCTATATCTGCTTTCATGTTACTTCTGATTTCTTTAGAAACTTGTATAGCTTTCTCTTTAATAATATCAGTAAGTACGATTTTATTGGCTTCTTCTGCTAAAATATAGGCGATAGCTCTTGAAACACCTCCAGAGCCTAAAATGAGTATATTCTTTCCATCGATATTGCAGCCTTTATCCAATAGAGATTTCTTTGCCCCACCTGCGTCGGTGTTTTTTGCTTTCAAAATTCCGTCTTCATTTTTAATAGTATTAATTGCTCCTAATTTTAATGCGAAAGAATCAACCTCATCAATATATTTAATTATTGTGCTTTTGTGAGGGAGTGTGACATTTAAACCTTTGATTCCTAATGATCTTATCCCATTGATGGCTTTTTCGAGATTTTCGGGATGTACATCAAAAGCTACATAAATATAATCAAGTCCCAACTCTTGAAGCGCAGTATTCATCATGAGAGGAGACATACTATGGAAAATTGGATGTCCTATGACCCCTAAAAGATTAGTATGTGAAGTTATTCTTATTCCAGAAGGTATCATGTAAGCAGAAGTTTTAAATTTTATTTAATAATATGTTTAAGAAAAATTGTAATATATAATTATTTAGCTAACTTGAGGTAAATTTTAAAGATGGATAAAGTCAAATTAAGTACAGGAATTAGTGCCTTTCCAATGCCTGCAGCAGTTATATCAGTGGGAATTGGGGATGAAGCAAATTTAATTACGCTTGCTTATGTAGGGAAAGTATGTTTAAATCCTCCAATCATAGCAATATCTATGCAACCCAAACGTCATTCCTACAAATTGATAGAAAAACATGGGGAATTTGGTATAAATTATCCCACTGTTGACCAGTTAAGAGATATGGATTATTGTGGAACACGTTCCGGAAGGGATGTAAATAAATGGAAAGAGTTGAACCTAACTAAGGAAGAAGCATCAATTATTCAAGTTCCATTAATCAAAGAATTTCCGTGGAACATGGAATGTAAAGTTATTCAGAGAACAGAATTAGGTTCTCATGTATGTTATTTTGGTGAAGTGGTAGCTGTACATTCTGATGCAAATTATGTAAAGAACAATAATATAGACCCAGAGAAAATGAATACATTTGCCTATATCTCAGGCAATTATGTTGCTTTTGAAAAAGGCGTCATTGGGAGGCATGGATTTTCTCTTCGGTAATGTTATAAATTGAAAATATCCTAAAGAAAGAATAAGATAAAATGAAAAAAAATAGCGTTGCTCTCATTGGTTTTATGGCGACAGGGAAAACTACTGTAGGTAAAGCATTAGCAGAGTATTTAGGAGATGCTTATAAATTCATAGAGACAGATCAAATAATCATTGAATTGGTGGGTAAAAATATTCCTGATATTTTTTCTGAAGAGGGCGAAGATAAATTTAGAGAATACGAAATTTTGGCTTGTGAAAAGGTTTCGAGCCTAACTAATATAGTAGTGTCATGTGGAGGAGGAGTTGTTTTAAATAAGATAAATATCAAGAATTTGAAGAAAAACAGTCATATTGTTTTATTAGAAGCATCAGTTGAGGAAATCTTTAAAAGAGCTATGAAAGATGGGAAAGAAACAAGACCAGTTATCAATAAGGAAGATCCTAAAAAAGAGATAGAAAATGTACTAAATTTTCGAAAGCCTTATTATGAGGAAGCAGCTGAATATATTATTGAAACTACAGGTAAGGATATTGAAAATATTGTTGAGGAAATAGCTAAAAAAACTCGACTAAAAACCTAAATTTAAATTTATTAAACCTACTATTTATATAACTCATTTTAATAAAGGGTTGGGGTATATTTTAGAATGACTGAAAGTTGGAAAAGAGTGAAATGTCCTCAATGTGGCAATGAAAATCCACGTAAACTCCATGAAGAAGCTGATCGGAATAACGTGCTATATTACAGTATGCAAGGTACTCCTGTTTATGCTAAGAACATGAAATGTGGAGACTGTGGAAACATGTTTAAAAAGAATTAAGAGACAATTCTTTTATTTTCTTATTTTTTTAAATTGTATAACCATTCAAAAATTATTTACTCATCCTCTTGAAGAACATCTAACATATCTCTTACTTTTCTGATATTGAGTTGTCCTGGTGCCGTTTTCCCTACAAACGAGCCATAAGTTAAGAAAGAGCCATTTAAAACACACAAAATTCTTGAGAAGATTCCTAAATCTCCCATACAAAAGGATATAATTCTAATTTTTTGTTTCGAGAATTCCTTACATAATTTTAAAGGTGTTATATTATCTTCAAATTTCTGCGCGGTGAAAATCATTTTTACTATGATTTTTTCCATATTTTGAGACCCAAATCCATATTCTTCTCTTAATTTATCCAAAAAATTTTGGATTTGATTAGTTACTGTCTCATATGATGGTGTTTTATCAAAATCATGATATGAGAAAATCAAGTTTACGTTATTTTGATTAGCTAAATTAATAATATCATTTAAATATCTTTTCTCTGTACTCATTTCTATATCTAAATAGTTAGGTCTAGATAAAAGTAGCGTATTTATAATTTTCAAACGCATTTCTTCATCAATTTGTATTTGCCCACCTTCCTGAAGGGTCCTAAACGTGAAAATAGCAGGGATCTCAGGTTGAACCTCAGCTAGCAACTCATTTACTAAATCTTGAGTAATATGCTTAACATTATCAATATAGTCATATCTAAATTCAACTAAGTTAGGATAGGATCTTAATGATTTCTCTATTATTGACTTTAACTCAATAACATTTGCAGATTTGACAGGTATCGGTACACATATATTATATTTCATAATTTGCTAATAAAAAAAGGAAAATAAATTAGATTCCAATAATTTTCTTAATATCTTCTTTACTATAACTCAATGTGTCTGTAGCATCTACTCTTTTCAATTTTCCCATTTTCTTGTAATATTTAATAATAGGTTTAGCATTTTTTTCATAGGTATCCAATCGATTCTTTAGAGTATCCTCAGTATCATCACTTCTTTGCTTAAACTCTATTTCAACACCACATTTATCACAAATCCATTTGTTCTCTTCTATTTGTTTTTTTGGTGGCAATGTATACTTATTGTAAATTTCATTACATTCATTACACCCAAATCTTCCAAGAATTCGTTTTGTTATTATATCCCGACTAACTACTAATAATAGAAAGAAATCAACCTGAGTTATCTCACTTAATGCTTTTGCTTGAGACATATTACGAGGAAAACCATCAAGGATAAAACCATGTTTTTCAACATCCTCCCTCCCTAATCGATCTTTAACCATGTCAATGGTGACATCGTCGGGCACTAATTCTCCCTTATCCATATAAGATTTTGCTTTCAATCCCAAGGGTGTTTCATTTTTAAGATTTTCCCTAAAAATATCTCCAGTACTTATATGAGCAATATCAGGTAATATTTGTTTAATTTGTCCAGAAAAAGTACCCTTTCCCGCCCCGGGTGGACCAAATAGCACTAATAATTTCTTCATATTCATCATCTGTTTGATTTATTTAATGTAGTTTTTAATAGTTTACATTTAATATAATATTGTTGTAAAATTAAAGTGTTTAAAAAAATTTATCCAGTGAAATAAGATTGTTCCACTTTCTTTAGTAAAGATTTTACTTTTCGTCTTTCTCGTAAGCTAAAAAAAGTAGCGTAACCACGTTTTATAGAAGAACCATAATAAGTGTTTCCAAAAAAGGTATTAGATTTATTGATTGCGTTTAATAATAATCTTATATCTCCAATGTGAAGATAGATGGATATATCATTGATGATTAAAATGGGTGTTGGATCCTCGTTATAATCATTAAGGATCTTTGATGTTTTTTGGAGATTTTTGCGTGCATTATCATAAAGTTCTTTCTTGTTGTCTGATTTCAGGCGAGGGGGGATAATTTCTCCCTTAAATGTAATATTTTTACAGATACTACTCTGTTCGTAAAAATCTTGTATTTTTCCCCCAATTTTCAAATTATCTATTCTCATTAAAGATGGGGCAAAATCTAAAATACTGACTTCTTGGGGTGGAACCTTCTCAGATTCTACAAGGAATTTTACAAATTGAGAGGTAGAGTAAGTCTTATTAGTATTAGTTTCTCCATAAAGTAATGTATGGTGCCCTAACAATTTGCTGAAATCAAAATCATCGTGAATTTTCATTTCAAATCAATAAATATAGCGCTATAAATTAAAATAGTCTTCTCGAGAGATCCCGGCTTTACTTAATGCAATAAGTATTAGAAATCCTATAATCGCCCCTGGAATACTACTTAAAGCCCATGAAGCCCAAAATCCCCAAAGAAAAACAAGATCATAAGTTGTAGTAGCATATATTATTGGATTTACTAAATACGCGATGGTTCCTCCTATAAAAATTGTACCAATTGGCTCAGTTAAAGCCGAGTATATAACATATGTTGGTTTTTTTTTCCATAAAACATATGCAGTAATACCTACTATTAAAGCTCCTGATAAGTGCCCATGGAAAGCGTGGAATGAACCAAAACCTAATGAAAATCGATAAATCGCTATTCCTAATCCTGTTACTAAAGCAAATTGAATACCAATCAAGACACCTGCTATCGCATTTATTACATGAGCGATAGGATAAATTTTTGCGCTTAAAATTTGAATAAATATAAATGGATTAAAAGGGCTTAAGAGTACAGCACCAATAGTTATAAAAAGTGCTGCAGTAGCAACTTTTCTTGTTAGATTGCTCTTAATTGCTGTTTCTTCTAGTTCTCCTTTATAATTATCAGAATTATATGTATTCATTATTGTATAAAATTCATTCAGTCCCATTTATGTTTTACTTTAATATTAATTAATAATTTTATTTAAATTAGTGAAAAGTGGTATAATTCTCAAGTTTTTAAAGTATTATTGAAGCCTTTCAATAATTAGGTGGGCGACTATTTCTCCTGAAAGAAGCATTCCACCAAAAATAGGACCCATTCTGTGACCTCCAGAACATGCATTTGCGGCCATTCCCGCTACAAAAAGATTTGGATAAATCTCTTTTGTAGTCTCAAGAAGTATTTTTTCACCAATTTCAGCATTCATCGGAAGTTCCCCCATAATTTTTCCTGTTGGAGTATTAATTTTTGCTTCTGGTATTTTTCGTAAGATAACTTTTACTACTTCGCAATCATGACCAGTAGCGTCTATTACAACTTTACTCTCAAAAGTCATGGGATCAACATGTAATTTTGCCATTTCTACAGCAGTCCAATTTACAACAACGCCTGAAACATTATTTTTCTCATCAATTTTTACATCTTCAACAGAAATTAAATTAAATATTTTAACCCCTGAATCGATTGCACCAGCAGTTAATTTAGAGACAGATTCTACAGCGTCGGCTATAAAGTAATTAGGTTCATATTCTTCACTCTTAATTTTATATAAATCTAACAATTTATTAGCTTCATTTTGAACTACTATTTTATTAAACATCATACCTCCACCAAACATCCCTCCTCCTACTGATAATTTCCTTTCGAAAATTACAGTCTTAAGTCCTGCTTCTGATAAAAATCTGGAGGCAATAAGGCCAGCAGGTCCAGCACCAGCAATTATAACATCTACTTTTAAATTATTTACCAAATCTTTGGAATAGGTATCAATTATTGCTTTAGTGATGATAGTTTCATCCAACATATTCATCAAAATAGGTGAATAATATCTTATTTTAATTATTTAAATCGTATAAATACTAAATGGTTTAATAAAGTTATTCTATATTTATGAGATTCAAAATTCTCTCTAATTTATTTATCATATCAAGGGAATTTGTTCCAAACAATCTTATCATTGGTTCCTTACCAATCGATCCTTTATCCCAAATGATATCTGGAATCTTTCCATCAGCATCTACGCTCTCTTTAATTAACCACTGCATAGTAGAAAATTCTTTAGATTTAATTTCTTCTGGCTGGTTTTCTCTTCTAATCTCGCTTAATTTTAGTTCGGTTTTCTTTTGTATTTTTTTTACCAATTCGGGAGTATACTTCAAATTCATTACAAAATTAATGGAATTATCGAACTCTTTCGCCGTAAGGACTAATCTTGCGGTATGTTCGGCTACACCAAATCTGATTTCTCCTGCGGCTTTAGGAAGACCATTAACAATTGTAATTCTCCCATCAATCCCAGCAACACCTTCTTTATTCTTAGCATTTTTTAATGCTCCTGCTATATTAGTACGTACTTCTGGAATTAATTTGCAGAATTTTTTTATTTTAATGAAATTATATATTTCATTAATCTGTTTTATAATACTTAGCTGTTCCTTAGAATATGAAGACTCAATGAGCTTATTGTTTTCCATCAAATCTATAAGTAATATAAATTTATTTAATTTATCGGTTGTTTATACAATTTTAACTTGGGGAATGTTTTATGATAACAATTGGACATATGACTATAAATCCGACTAAAATTATTTGTTTGGGCACTAACTACATGGATCATATAGAAGAAACAGGATTAGAGATACCAAAAGAACCACTCCTCTTTCCAAAAACACCAAATTGTCTAATCACTCATAATCAACCAATAATCTATCCCAAATACTTGTATAGCAATAGAAAATATAATCGAGTTGATTATGAGGTAGAGTTAGCGTTTATCGTCAAAGATGAATGTAAAAATGTGTCTCGGGATGACATTTACGATCATATATTAGGATATACTGTCTTTAATGATGTAACTGCTCGTAAAATGCAAACGAGAGACATTGTAACACAAAAACCCTGGTTTAGGTCCAAGTCTTTTGACACATTTGGACCAATAGGTCCTGATATTAAAACAGTACAAGAAATCAACGATCCTCATAACCTTGATATTGAATTAAAGGTGAATGGGGAAGTAAAACAAGCCTCAAATACAAAGCATTTACTATTTAAGATTCCTGAGATTTTTGAGTATATTACTCAACTTTTTACAATGGAACCTGATGATATTGTTGCCACAGGAACTCCTGCTGGGATAGGACCTGTTGTTCCTGGAGATATAATTGAAGCAACAATAGAAAAAATTGGTACTCTTACAAATAAAGTAATTTTAGAAGGAAGGGATAATGAATGATAAGAATTGGTTCTACTGAAATAAACCCTACAAAAATAATCTGCTTAGGAAGAAATTATATAGAGCATGCTAAGGAATTTGATGCTCCAGTACCGACTGAACCGGTATTTTTTGTTAAGACCATTAATTCCATTGTTACAGATGGAAAACCTATTATCTATCCTAGAATTCTTTATGAAAGTGAGGATTTTAATCGAGTTGATTATGAAGTTGAGTTAGCTTTTGTCTTGTCGAAAAGTTGTAGAAAAATCTCATCTGAAGACACTTTTGACTTTATTCAAGGATATTCAGTATTCCTTGATATTACGGCAAGAAACATGCAGATATCTGACCGAAATAAAAATTTACCTTGGTATCGCAGCAAAAATTTTGATACTTTCTCAGCTATCGGTCCTCGTATAGTTCCTGTAAATGAAGTCGAAGATCCCCATAATTTAAATATAGAATTAAAGTTAAATGGAATTACTCGCCAATCCTCCAATACTAGTTATATGATTTTCAAAATTCCAAAGATATTGGAGTATATTTCAAGTTTTTTAACGCTTGAAAAGGGAGATATTGTCGCTACTGGTACCCCAAGTGGAGTTGGATCAATTCAGCCGGGCGATGTTATTAAGGCAACCATAGATTACATTGGAACTATTACACATGAAGTTATTTTAGAAGAATAGAACACTAAAATTTTTTTTACACGATTAAAGTATAACTTTCTCCTTTACTTATATATTTAAATCGGCATTTTCATATTTAGTGTAGAAATAATAATATCAAAAATGGAAAAGAAAGTATTAATTGCTTCGGAATCAGCATTTCGAAGGAATCTATTCTCTGAAATGCTTGGATCTCACAAAAATATACAGATAGTTGAATTTGTAAGGAATGCTCAAGAAGCAATGGAAATAATTAAAACAGAAAAGCTAGACGTTTTAATTTTAGATATTGAATTTGAGAACATCGCATGGTTCAGCCAATTTTACCCTGTGATGAAGACTTCTGTGATAAAGATAATTATCTTGGTTGATAAAGATCCTCAAACTATTAATTCTTCAAATATACCTAAAATTTTAGAATCATTCGATTATGTTATTAAACCTCAGGGTATTTGGAAGGATGAATTGCCTAAAATTAGAGATAAGATTGTTTCAAAAGTGCTATCAGTTGAAATTTCTGAAAAACATAAAATAGAGAGCAAACAATTACAATTAAACACAAATTACTTATTAGAACAAAGCCAGAAATTGGTGGAACATTCAACTCAGAAAATTAGATCCATAAATAAATCAAGATCTGAGGAATATTTTTTAGAATTATCACCAGTTAATATAACTAAGCTGGATTCTAAAATTATTGTAATAGGTGCTAGTGTTGGAGGCCCTAGAACTTTGAGAACAATCTTTAGCGAAATTCCCAATGAATTTCCTGCACCCATTTTAGTTGTTCAGCACTTGAATCATTTATTCATGAGGCAATTCGTTACTTCATTAAGAAATATTTGTCGATTAAAAGTAAAAATTGGATTAAATTACGAGGAGATCCAACCGGGGATAATTTACTTTTCTCCAGGAGATAAACATAT
This sequence comes from Promethearchaeota archaeon, assembly GCA_048941385.1. Classification (GTDB taxonomy): domain Archaea; phylum Asgardarchaeota; class Lokiarchaeia; order Sigyniarchaeales; family SOKP01; genus Loki-b32. The sequence continues at coordinate 91 of JBHLNR010000059.1, read as the reverse complement.
GCAAGTTACTGTTAAAGATTATAAACCCTGCATAAGAACATTTGAAGGAGAACCAGTAAATTTTTGCAGACCCTCTGTTGATGTGTTGTTT
>JBHLNR010000264.1:0-4363 GCA_048941385.1 Promethearchaeota archaeon | reverse complement strand
ATTCTTTCCAGGATCTTTTCAGAACTTCTAAACCCTGGAACTTGCATTTGCGAATCAATGATTTGTCCGGCAATATCGCGTGGTGCTAGTCCACTTACTTCCACCCAGACCCGTCCAAGTATAATACAAAGACCGATAAATATCAGTAGATAAAAAACAGCTCTAAATGGATCTGCTACTAATTGATCGATGCCCAACGGTGGTGTAAGCAAATAAATTAATCCTGATTTGGGGATTAATTGCTGTCCCAAGCCACTCGCTTCTGGTGGGTTGTCGAATGTTCCAATTAAGTCGATCCAAAAATCATACCCATGACCACGAAGAGCCGATCCCGGACCAGCTATAAGTTGACCAAAGAATAATATATTAGCATATAAGGCATTTACCAATATCACAGGGATATTGGACACATACAGCAGTTTCATCGGATATTTCCCTTTATAACCTCGATAGCCTCTGTAAGTAAGAGGAATCTCTACACGTGTTGATTCAAACCAAATGACTATAAAGAGGATAGCAACTGTTGTTATTATACCTAATAGTGAAGGAAATTGTCCCCTAACAACAATATCTCCTAGATTTGTATCAGGATTACCATCAAAAAGTACTGTGAAGAACGCAATGACAATCCCTCTCGGTATCCCATCTGGATCATCAACAAAATTGAATGTATTCCAAAAGATTTGACCTGCTACACCTGCTGCAATGAAGAGGGATACCCCACTACCAAGTCCCCATCCTTTTTGAAGTAATTCATCAAGTAAGATGATAACTATTCCCGCAAAAAGTAGTTGAAAAAAGATGAAAAATGCGCCTTGAATTCCAATTTCCGATAAATTGCCAAATGCACCACCAAATAGATACGCAACAGAATTAAAAACTGTTAACATAACTGCTAGAACCTTTTGAGACCCACTAAATAATGCCCTATCATAAGGATCTGCCATGTCAACATTGATAATTCTTGATCCCAAGAGTAGCTGCATTATGAGTCCTGCGGTTACGATGGGACCAATCCCGAGTTCAGTAAGAGTTCCTCTTTGGCTTGCGAGAATCACTCTCAACCAATAAAAATAGTCTGTCGATTGTTCAATATCAATCCCGTAAAGTGGGATGTTTGACATGATTAAATAAACAATTAATACTACAGCAGTCCAAATAAATTTTTCTTTAAATGAAACCTCACGTTGAGGATTTTTGATTTCTGGCATAGCTTTCACGAGAGGTGAAAAGAATTTAAGGAATTTGCCTGCCATGAATGATCAACAACGCGAGTGTTTTTAAGTAGATAACTATTAGTTTTTCCAAAATATAATTTTCAGTTTCTAAAAATTAAACTGTAACTTAAAAAAAAATAGAATTTTAAAAAAAGTTTTTGATTTGAGAAGCTACTTAAATGAATATTTCTAAAAATCTGACAGGAAATAAGAATTTAACATTACAGATCTTAAAAAAAGAAATAATAAAAAATTATTATAATAAATTTATTAATTATTTTTTTTATACTACTACATTACTCGCTCTATGTTGCTCAAATTAGAAAAGACTTCCGATTCCAGTAGGTTCTTCCTCTTCTTCTTCTTCCTCATCTTTCTTTTTATCTTCTTTCTTTGTTTCAGTTTTTTCAGCAGCTGGAGTCGCCATTACTGGCATTGAACCAGCAGATTTAATAATGTCATCAATTTTAGTTTCTTTTAAACCAGCAATAAGTTTAGCGATCTCATCTTTATCTGCTTTTGCACCAGCAGCAGTTAATACTTTTTCTACATTTGCTGCTGTAATTTTTCCACCAGCTTTATGAAGCAACAGTGCGGCATATATACTTTCCATATAATTTAACCTCTTTTATTTTTTTTAACATTATATTTGTAATTTTTATTGAAATTTAAAAAAATCTTAATTTATCATCCAAATAATCCTCCTATACCAACTTCTTCTTCAGGTTCTTCCTCTTCCTCTTCTTTATCTTTATCTTTAGTTTCAGGCTCTATGGGAGTTGGTATACCCGCTCCAAAGATCATCGTTTCTATTATGTTAGCCTCAGATACAGCTTTGCGAATATAGTCCTCAGTCATACTCTCCTCAATAAAGGGCATTTCAAAGAGAATCGCAAGTGCTTCTCTATAACCAGTTACGACTTCTTGTTTGAATCGAACCATATCCATGTACAAGACATCTTCAGGGATTATTTCTCCGTCGCTCCACGCGAAATGGATTTTTATCAATGATTCTATTGGTGTTATACCGAGTTTTTTCAATACCGCAGCCTGTTTCACAGTTACTAAATCACCCGCTTTATGGGTTCTGGTATCTTCACGCACATGTATTGTATCATTCATGATCCTTGTAGGGAGTTTTAACGTCATGTTTAATTCACTGATAACTTGACCAGTAGGTAATCCTGTATCTCCTGCTGGAACCCAAATATCTACTGGAGTAATTTCATTTGGTTTAGCGGGAACCATCCATTCATAATCATGGAAAATCTTATTAAGTTCTATTAAATCAAGATTAGTGAATACAAGACTTGATTGACCGGGAATCTGCGCAGCTAATTCATCTAAATTTGATTTTTTTGAATCATTTTTGAACTGTTCTATCGCTCGGGTTTGTAAAGATTTTTTTGACATTCGAAATACCGCTTTTCCCCTCAAAATCTTCCGCATAGTCTGAAATTGTAAATCATGGAGATGAGCGACTTCTATTACAGCAACATTTTTATAGGTGTTAAATAATTCGACTAGACTATTTACTTCTTCAAGTTTCCACTCTGGTATATGTTGTTGTTTAACCATTTTTTCACACCTCTATATCCTTTAAAAATTGTTCACTTACTTTAACTGGTTTTCCCATCGTAGATTTTAAGTGCATCGATTTGAAGTTATTGAATTTATGGGGCATTTGATCTCCTACAAAATTTACAACAGTTTTCATATTTTCGAATAATTTATCGATTTCCATAGATTTCTTACCTATTTTTGTAAAAATAATAGGTTGTTTCTTCATTTGAACGCGAATTACTTTTTTATACCTATCAAATGCAACATTTAAATCTTCTGGACTAGTAATTATACCATAACCAGTAGGAAAAGGTTTTGGCATCTTACCTAGTGGTCCAAGAAATCTTGCTAAGTATCGTGCAACATCACGCATCATCTTATCCTCTACCACAAAAAAGTCATACTTTTTGGCAAATTTCTTTTTATACTTCTTTTCTTCATTATTAAGTTTAACTAATCCTTCTGAATCAAGCGTATCAAGACCCATATTTTTTGCTTCCAACAAAATCTCATCAGAGGCAATTACACAAATATTTGGTTTATCGGTTGTAATTACTTCATTTGAAAGGATTATTTCTTTATCAATCCTGTTTTTGGGGTCGTTTAGATTTACATCTTTAATATTAATAATAAGATCAATGGATTCATCAAACTTTCTTACCTTATCTTTAAATCCCTCTTTTTTAATCACTGAAAAATCAATTGCAGCAGTTAAGGATCTTCTCAGTAATTTATCGTCTACTTTCACGCTTATATCTCACCTCGCATTTTATCGTCATACTCTCCATCTTCTATTCTTTTCTGAAGTTCTCTCGGGTCTAATCCTTCAACAGTTAATCCAACAGATAAAGCTGTTCCAAGTACTGACTTAACTGCAAATTTAAAATTTTTGTCAAGAAATTTATCTTTCTTCGCTTCAACAACATTAATGATTTGATCTAGTTTTAAATTGCCAATTTTGTCTTCTGAGCATGAAGAGCTTCCTTTCTCTACTCCGGCTTCCTTTAGCAGTAATGATGCAGTGGAAGGAGTTTCAATAAAAATTTCAAATTGTTTGGTTTCTGGATCACACTCTATTCTGACAGGTACTGTTAAACCCTTAAAGATCATTGTTTTTTCGTTGATTTCGTCAACTACATCTTTGATATTTATACCTGTAGGTCCGACTGCAGGTCCAATCGGCGGTCCACCTGAAGCACTTCCGCCAGTTACTAGAGCATTTACTGTTACTTTTCCTTTCTTACTCATATATTTTCCACTATTTTATCGAAATTTATTTTGGGTTAAGAAATACTCTAAAAGTAAAGAACGCGAAATTAACATATGGTTTTATATTTCAATATCTATTTTATATCGAAACCGCATCAATTTGCGTCCTAAGTCAATTAGAAGTATTCTGAACTTAGTAAGTATAAGAATACACTAAAATTAAAAAGTTTTATTAAAACGAATTTATATCAAAATCTACAGCAGAGTCTTCGACCAAAATCAAAATTATGTTTTAAATATTCTTCAGACAAGAAATTTATGATTATGTCATATTTTGTTCTGGAAACCACTTACTACAATTGGAATGTTGATTG
>JBHLNR010000058.1:0-18604 GCA_048941385.1 Promethearchaeota archaeon | reverse complement strand
AGTCACCCTGATACACTTATAATAAGAAAATCGGGTTTCGAGCCTGCCAATGATATATCTGTTTCTGTTTTAAAGATTGTAAAAAAAGGAGGAATTTCAACTCCAATTGGTTTAGAACTAACTATTGAATTAGATAGAAAACTTCAAGAACAGAAAGGCAAAATGAATCCAGGGACAACAGCAGATCTTATTGCAGGAGTAATTTTTTGTGCTTTAGTTTTTGGTTTAAGAATATAGATTCATAAAAAATATTTGATAGAATTAATTTATTTTATATAGATACAAATTATCAATATAATAAGATTGGCATGGAATTCTGTGACGAATGTGGAAGCATGATGCTCCCCTCCAATATAGAAGGTAAAAAGGTATTCAAGTGTAGGTGCGGAGCAATTAAGGATTTCTCAGATGATAAATCAGATGCATACAAATTAACTACTAAAATTGAACATTCTATTAGAAATGAAGTTACAAACTTAGCTGATATAATTAATTGGAAGGAAGAGAATTTAAAAAGCACAATTAAGGGTTATAAATGCCCAAGTTGTGGATATGATAAAGCACATCTAGAAACGAGGCAAACCCGGAGAGCTGATGAAGGGATGACCCATTTTATTACTTGTCTTAGATGTGGACGACATATAAAAATAGGAAGTTAGTTTATATATCAAATAGTCTATTAATTAATATCTGTTTTCCTTCCTCTTCAAGAAAATTTATCTGAATCAACTTTTTTCTACTCTTCTCTCCTGAGATTAGATTAATTTTATTTGATGGAACTTTCAGCTTATTTTTAAGTAATAGAACTAGTTCTTTATTGGCTTTGTTTTTAGATGGTTTAGACTTAACATGAATAGTAAGAAATTTTCCATCATCGATAATTTCTTGTCTTCTTGAGTTTGTCTTAACATTGATATGCAGAACATATATGTTCTTTTCTATTTTATCGATAAATTCCATTATTTTAGATATATTCATCAATTTTATTCTTCAATCGATTATAAGAGGGTTTTGATAGTCTAATACCTCCCGCAAGCTTATGACCTCCACCCACTCCACCTAATTCGTTTTTTATTTTAGATATGGTTATATTTACACCATTACCATTATTTTTTTCAAGGTATTTTCTTGAACATCGAATACTTAACTTTATGGTTCCTGATTTCATTTCTAGACCCCCCAGAAATAGAATTTTATTAGGATTAAAAAGCTCATTAACAACACTGAAGCTAGCTGTATCTGACCAATTACTAGGAGGAATTTTCCCTTTTACTTCTAGAAAAATAGCTTTTTCTGTTTCAAGAGTAGGTGATTCATTAGAAATAGTTTTTAAATTAATTACTAGATTCTTGATATATTCTGAATATAGATTCTTGGCATAGCGTGTTACTGACTTCATTTGTGTAATTGAAATTGCCGCACTGATATTTTTAAAACACAAAATATTCAATAAAAGGGCATGTTCAAAAGCAAATTGTAATAATCCTAATTTATTTGGTATTAACGCATAATGACCATGGCAATCACAATTCAATTTTTGCTGAATAGAATTAATTTGTTCCTCATTCAAATCAATAATTTTTGTGACGGGATTAATTTGTACTGAAGTTAAAAAAGATTTTATTTTACTATCAGACTCGCCCCCTAATCCATTGATGTAAGGCAATATACTATATTTTATCCCGTTTTTTATAGATTCATGCATATTTCCAAATAAGGTAAGGCCTTTTCTATCTTCTATAAGTTCTTCACTTACTAATTCTTCATATATTTCCCGGTTGAATGATTGCAACTTATCCATTGATTTTAATGAATCTCCAGCAATTCCTATTATGGTGAGCCATCCTTGCTTTATTATTGAAGGTTTAATTTGTTTCGCAAACATATAAGAAAGAGTAGCTCCTGAAATATGATCAAGGCCATCGTAACCATGAATAGTAGGATTTATGAAAAACATGTTTTCAGGTATATCATTAATACCGATACTGTCTTCCACTTCATGATGATCAAGAATATAGAAATGTTCCTTTCTGTTTTGTATAATTGGAATTAATTCTGTTAAATTAGAGCCTAAATCGGTAAATATAAAAGCTGTTTTTTCACTTTGTCTTTTAGATAAAATCCCTTTTAAATAATCTTCCCAAGAAAGAGACCTATTATATATAAAATAATCGTAATCTAATTTTAATTGATATAATAAATTTTGGATGATATGTAAGCTGCTAATGCCATCAGCATCATTATGGGAGATAATCATAATCCGAGTATAGGAATGATCAACAAAATGATCTACAGCATTATTTAAATCTTCAAAAAATTTTGCTTCATCTGGTTTTTTTGTCATTTATATCAATTATTTATCAAAATACAAGTATTTTAATAATAGTTACTTATCATCAGGTAAATTATTAGATAATCATACATAATAAAATCCTACTTTGTAGATGATCTTTATTATATATCTATAGCTTTTTTTTCTAAGTAAATTCTGATAAATTTCAAATACATTCTATAATTATAAATATTCCGATTTAATTTTGGCTTTTTTTAAGAAATCAAGGTAAAAGTTAAAAGCTAAAGAAAAATTTTTTAATTTATTTTAAATTTCTGTGTATAAGGTTTTATGAGTAAAAGCTTTATCATGCTGAGAATAATTGGGAATAAAATTAAATTAACTAAACAACATTTCCAGCGTAACTTATTAATTGTTATAATATTAATCTCATTAGCGTTAGTAACCTTTAACACTAGCTCATATACCAACCAGGTTCATAACAAACCTAACGAAATAATTCCTGATTTGAATTCATTTAATAAGGATAATTATTCTAAAATATTAACATCTGAAAAACATGGTTTAGGAAATATTACTATAGATGATATAGAGTTTAATATTCCTCTTAGTGGTTTTTTGAATGAAAATGTCTATTATCCACTTGTTACAGAAGATCTTCTTTCAGAATCACTATCAATAAATCTAACAGAACAGGAGTTTATTGAAACTACAAGTCCCGCGTTAGTCGACAATTTAAACACAGAAAGCACTGAACAAAAATATGCCACCTTTACATTTAACGAAACAATAGAAGTAAAATATAATAATACAAAAGCAAGATATTTAATCTATCATCCTCGTTTTTCAAATTCAGAACTATTAGGATTTTATGTTAATAATGGCACTTTAACAACAGAGTTAATTGAAGATATTGATTATACTTTCGGAGATCTGAATTATATCGTATTTTTTTATGAGGATTATTTTCAAATGGGACGTATATTCAATTTTACTATGTATTTTACGTGGAAATGTCTAATAGCTTTTCAAAATTGGAAAATTGAACAATTAAAAGATCAAGCGTTAGAGATAACGGAAATAGAGCAAGATCTTTCTGTAGATTTTAATTATAATTTCTATATGGTCGCAACAGGTTATGGTTTGAACTTAGATGATGTTCGTGAAATTGATTTTTGGGATGTTGCTTTAACAATTAATCCTTTAGATAAGGAACTATTTACGAATCATATATTGATGTTGAATGGCATTGAGGTAAATATTGCGAGTCATTTAAATCCAGATAAATCAATACATATAGAGTTATCCGATCTTTTTACGCCTAGCTCAAGCACTTTTGTACTAAATTTTACAACCAAATATACTTTAAGATTTGATAATCCAGTTGGTAGCTCTTGGGCTATAGATAGGCTTGTAGAACAACGATCTATAAGAGAGAGAATTTATTTTTGTAATCTGATATCAGGACCAAGACATATTTATTTAAAAAACGTAGGATTTAATGAAAGCGGGATTTATTTTGAGGAAGTGATAAATTCATATTCATTATTTAATAGAAAAGTTGAATTTTCTGAACTTAATATCAATATTACTGGTTATTTGGGTTTGAATGTAGTTATTCCTTATTTATATGTTGGTGAAATTTGTCCCGTGTTAATCAAGTATTTTACATTTCAAAAGCTAAAAATTATTATAACAGATGATATCAAAATGCCTTTAGTTGGTGCTAAAATTGAAATTTTCCATTTTGGAGCACCTTATGGCACATATATCTCAAACATCACTAGTCAACCAATTATTCCAAGAAGATCAGATGAAAATGGAAAAATTGTAGTAAACAATGTTCCTCGTGGAAATTATACAATCAGGATTTATTGGCAAGGAAATTTTGTAAAAGAGGCATCTATCTCTACATTTACCGAAACTAATTATATATATACCAATATTCCCCATTCTCCTTTGTGGATAATAATCTTTGGAACTATTATTGGCATAGTTCTAATTATTGGAGCTATTTTTTATTTAAAGTATAAAACACCGCGATAGTTAATTTTGATTGTTATTTTTTGTGATAATATTGACGATTTTGTAATGTTTTTAGAAAAACGGGTAATGGATGAAATTTTTTATGAATTTAAAGAGATTACAAGCAACACTTTAGATAGTAAAGTAAATATCGAAATTGTGCTACATTTTCTTGCTAACATTAATAATACTATGATTTTATACGAGACAAAACAAAACATCACGAGATTAACTAGTTCTGATATCGATACAGAAGTTGTGAATACTTTACAGAAAATATTTCATAATGTTGACTCTTCACTTAGGTTAATAAAAGGAAAAATACGAGAAATATATCTATCATTTTCCTCTTAGATTGGAACAATAGTTAATTATGATTTATTTCTTCACCATATCCTATTAAGCGGTAACGTCTATTAATGATACGTGAAATCGCATATATGAAATTTTCAGGAGGACATATTGGTGGAGTAAGTTTAATTATTGTACTGTTTTTTAGTATTTTAGTTACAGTTCCACCAGTCTTTTCAGTTCCAACCACCAATAATAATTTTTCACCATGCTTAAGTGGTTGCACTTTCATTTGAACTTCAGAACCAATTACTTTATCTAAGAGATTGACTTTCAATTCGACTTCTTTGAGAATATTTGGTAGTGTGCCTGGGTTCCCAACTAGATGCCCTATTAGATGATCTCCCTTAGTTAAAGCAGGATCTAATTTTGTGCCTAAGCCAATTAAACCACCAGGTTTTGCAGTGTTTAAAAAATTATTACCTTGACTAATGCTTACCACAGTTGATTTTATTGGCATATATTCATCCTTAACTCGTATCCCCGGTTTAATTTCGATTTGAGCCCCAAGTTCAATTTTTCCTTTTAATACTGATCCACCTATCACTCCCCCCTTTAATCCACTAATCTCCTTTCCCGGTCGATTAATATCAAATGATCGAGCAATTAAAAATTGAAATGCTTCTGCGTCATTAAATTCAGGAGTAGGTATTATTTCCTCAAAAGCCCTTATAACAAGATGCATATTAGCTCCAAAAACCGCCGAAACGGGTATAATTGGTGCATTTTCAGCAACAGTACCCTTGACAAATTCTTTTATTTGTTGAAAATTCTCTAGGGCTTGTTCTTTCGATACAGCATCAATTTTATTTTGTAAAATTATGATATTTGTAATCCCCGCAATATTTAAAGCGGCAAGGTGTTCTCGTGTTTGAGGTTGTGGACACTGTTCATCAGCTGCAATTAAAAGGCATGCACCATCCATTAAAGAGGCACCACTTAGCATGGTTGCCATTAAAATTTCATGTCCTGGTGCATCCACAAATGAAATGTTGCGTTTGAATTCTAAATTACCTTTACAATTTGAACAGATAAATCGGGGTTGTCCTTTAGTGCGATTCATTTCAGAAAGGTAGAATGTTGTATATTGATCACAAGAAGCACAATAAAGAATTGTAGCATTGGAATAACCTAATTTAATTGAAATTCCTCGTTCTTGTTCTTCTGAATGCCGATCGGTCCAATCTCCTGTGAGCGCCTTTACAAGCGTCGTTTTGCCATGATCTACATGACCAACTAGACCTATATTGCATTCTGCTTGTTGTTTAATTAAATTTTTTATTTTAGAGTCTTTTTCTTTTGGAACTGGTTTTGAATTTGGTTTTGATCTAGTTTTTGATACCGTTTTTTCCCCTTCTTCTAGTGAGGGTTTTTTTTTTCCACCTATATCTTCAAAGATTTTTTTAGCGTTTATGATAATCTTTACCGCAGTTGTTATACCTACGCCTTTTATCTTTAGTTTCACTAAATCTTCAGGTTCAACAGCAGCTAGTTTTTGAATTGTATCTATTCCTGCCGCTTTCATTTTTTCTGCGGTAGATTTTCCGATCCCTGAAATATCTTCTAATTCGTAGGTCATATTAGTATAAAATTTAGGTATTATTACTCTGGTATAAATATTTCTCTATAAAACATTAAGAATAGATTTTTTATTAAATTAATCAATAAACCAATTTCTTTTCAAAATAATTGCATAAAATCAATTATTCAGTTTGAATTGTTGTTATACCACCAGGTCTTTTCTCAAGCTCTTTATATGAGATCCTTAAAAGACTGTCGACATAGAAAGTAGAAAGTTTTTTACAAGAATTGCAAATAATATAAACAGGAGCGGGGTATTGGGTTGGATCTATATCCTCCATCTCAATCTTAAATACAATTTTTTTTTCACAATGAGGACAAACATTAAACCTAATAGGCATGATAATGATACTCTAACAGTTCACTTTTATAATCAATAGATTCTTATTTCTATAATATTATTTCTAAAATTAAATATACTAGTAATACATTCAATTATTGATAATTCATGGCACGGATTTATATTAGGAAGGCTGTCCTTTTTTGTATTTTTTTACTAATTCTTTTTCCAATTACTAGTTTATTCTTGAATATTTATTCTTTTAGATTTGGATCATCAAAATCCTTGGAATTAAACTTATCCACTAATGGTTATTCTGAAGTGGATTTATCTTTTATCCCTGAAATTGACTATAATTCTTTAAATGAACAATGGTATGACCCTAAAATAGAAATGCTGATTATTACACCGGATGATATTAGCTTTATTGACGCTGTAAAACCATTAATGGATTGGAAAAATAAAAAAGGAGTAAAAACAATAATATTAAGTAATTTCACACAGTACAACGGTACAGACGACGCAGAGCGTCTACGGAATATGATAAAATCATATTATGAAGAAGAAGATATTCAATGGGTTCTATTAGCTGGCGATGCCCAAAATGATATTATCCCGATTAGAAATGTATATAACCCGGATGTGATACGTTGGGGTGGGGGAAGAAGTGAAACTGTTGGAGGTGAATATTACAAACCTACAGACTTTTATTATGCTGATCTTTCTAGTACTTGGGACAATGATGGGATTGGAAATAATGGAGATGGAAATTGGGGGGAAGCTCCAAAGGATACCGACCACGGATTAGATGAAATATCATGGATTCCTGAAGTTTATGTGGGACGGTTTCCTGCTAATAATGCTAATGAACTTGAAATTATGATAAACAAAACCTTAAAATATGAGACTAATCCTAGTGAAGGAAATTGGACAAATCGCATGTTATTAGCGGGAGGTGTTTCTAGTTATAGTGTTTCTGGAGATGATTCAGGAGAATATGAGAGTACTCTTACTAACTATATAATCCAAAATTATGCAAAATCAGTTATTAATTGTACCCATCTTGTTAAAGAAGCGGGAAACCTTTCTCGAACTGTTCTCAATAATTATTTCAATAATGGATATTCAACTGTTATTATGGCGGGTCATGGAGCTCCAGCAATATTTTATATTGATCCTTATACTGCGGGATATACTGATACAGATGCAAATTCTTGCTCCAACACTCATATGCCATCTTTAGTTTATCTGGATGCTTGTACTATGTCAAGTTATGATATAAATGATGGAAGTATCGGAGAGTTGCTGATTAAAAGAATGGATGCGGGTGCAATAGGAGTAATTGGTGCTATAAGGGTTAGTTGGTATTATGAAGATGATACAAATCTTGAGAAATTAAATCGTGGAAATGCAAAGTTATTTTGGTATGAGTTTTATGAAAATAAAAAGTTTCAGCAAGGAAGAGCATTATATGATTCTAAGGTTTCATATATTAACAGTGATTATTACACTAAAGGGTCAGGCTCAACTACTTTAGATTTTGAACGTAAAAACATTCTAACTTATAACCTATTAGGAGATCCAGAAATTGACATATATACTGATAATCCGAAGAATATCGCTGATCCTTTTAATGAGGAAAGTTATGAGGGAGGATTTGGATCTGTCATAGTTAAAGATACAAATGATTCTATAATTCCATATGCAAGAGTTCATTTCAGAACTTCTGATGGGAAATATTTTACTACTTACGCTGATATTAATGGTGTTGCTAAATTCAGATTGCCCAAACAACCTAATGAACTTTACAATGTTACTATTACAGGGCACAATTCAATCCCATCATACTTTAATTTTACAGCTGAACCAGATACTATTAAACCGGAATTAAGCGGAGTAAGCTACTCACCTCGAAATCCATCAACATCAGATATAATTGTTTTCAATGTTGACGTTTACGACAATCATTCAGGAATTGAAAGTGTTCATTTATTTATCTCAGATAATAATTTTGAGAATTATTCATACTATACAGCCTCAAATGAATTCTTGGAAAATGAAAATAACTTCACATTTAATATTGACCGCTATTTGCCTGGAGAATATTCATATTTTATAGTTGCTCGAGATTATGCGAACAACACTAACATTTTTTATGAAGAAGATTTAAACTTTGTTATTCCAAAACATATTGCAGAATATATCTTTCCGATATCTTTAATCGTAGTTGGAGCTCTTGTTGGAGTTTCCATTCTATCATATTTTAGGAGTATTCAAAAATCCTCAAGAAGGGATAAATTAGATTAAATCATTATTTTTAGAATTTTTTTCCTGTTTTGATTTGTTTCTCCTTAAATGAAGAAGATAGGAAATTGAGCTTATAGCACTAAAGATTCCCTGTATAATTAAAGCAAAACATATCAGAAACACAGCAAGTAAATCATAATAAACAAACAAGAATATGATAATAAAAATTCCTGCTACTGTAAATTTTATAATATAAGAGAGTTCACTAAAAAGGATTTTCCCGATCGTAGAAGATTTTACTCTACATTGCAATTCATTATAATATTCATTCTCTCCAGCTTCCTTTATGTACCAACTCCCTTCAATATTATTAGCAAAAAGTAAGATACTCCACCAAAAAATAAAAAAACTGAAATAGAAGTCTAATGCCCCTAAAACTATGAGGGGTATTTGCATCAAAATCATCCCTCTCCAACCAATTCTTCTAGCCAATCTATTTGTCTCTAACCGTAATTCCTTCGAAACATATCTCGTACTTAATAAATCGAGACTTCTCCCTAGTACAGTAATCAAAGCATTTATTAGAAATTGATACCACTGAACTTCTCGAGTAATTAATTGAAATATCATATTCTAGGGCATATCTTAGTTTACCCTTTTTAAATTTTGCCTTTTTCTATGAAAAAGTTTAATTACTAGTCTTTATTATTTCTACTTACTCCTTACCTAATAAGAAGGTATTTACATAGCAAATAACCGTACTTATTGAAAGGTAAACTAGTAGTCCTATAACCACATAAATGTACTACATTCAGTAAAGCGCCGGAAGTTAAACTTTCTCACGTTGTAGATAGTACTTCAGTTGATATGAGCAAATCTCTGCGATTTGTTTTCAGAATCTGTGGGAAACTACAAACTGTGAGTTCGCTCACGGTCATGGTGATTTAGGATAATACCCGGTCCCATCCCGAACCCGGAAACGCTTTTTTATGTGGTTAGACGTACTTTATATCTTGGAAAGATGTTTTCTTTTTACTATAAATAATTTTTTTATGTGATCCATTATTAGAAAAATCATAATTAAAAGGAAATATTTATATAAATATGCCAAAAAAGTACATCGTATTTTTTAAAAGTATTGGACGAAGATGGTTCTTAATACTTGTAATAATAATTCTTATAGTAGCTATTTTTGATCCAATTGCAGCAATTTGGATGGCGGGAATAACTTTAGGGTTATTTCTACTCTCGTTTATTCCAAGATTCTTTTTTAAAAACAAACTTCAAAGATTCATGAAAAAGTTTTATAAGATTGAAGATGAGCTAATTGCTAGAAAACTTAACACACCTCTTAAGAAAATTAGAGATGAGATGTTCAACTTATCTCAAAATCAAGAGAATAAAAAATGGTTAATTGTATTTTTAAATAAACAATATATTCGTTATCATCAAGATACTATTGAGGCATTTAAAAATGTATATAACAAAGGGTACAGTGAAAAAGAAATGCTTGATAATTTGAAAGAATTTAAGATAACTACAAGAGCAGAAATCAAAGCAATACAAGACACTCTTATTAAACTTGAAAGACTCGATGAAAGGGAAGTTACAGTAAAAGAGCACAAGGACAAACAGAGATTTGGATAACAAGTAAATTTATATACTTATCGTCTTCTTCTACCTCTTTTTACTGCGGAAAATTCAAGGATTATTCCTAGTAAAGATTCTGTGTCCATATATGCATATTTCAAACCTACAATTTTACCAGTTTGTAATACATCAATCCCTTCTTCTTCGAATTTATCAATAACCGCTTGAAGGTCATCCACATCGCATCGAACATGGTGTAGTCCTTCCCTTCCTTGATCTAAAAATTCTTTGTGAATGCATTCACCCTTTTCAAATTGAATCAATTCAACCTCAACATTATTAAATAACCGGCTAAATCCCCCATAAGCAGTCCATTTTGTCTGTTTCCCACGATATACAATTTCCATTTCAATAGGACCAAGTACATTGAATTTTGGTATTCCAAAAAATTGTTCCATTATTTGGGCTTGTTTTCTAATATCTTTATAAATAAAACCTAACTGTTCTATTTTATAATTACTCAAATCAACGGGTAAATTACTTTCCATTTTAATTCCTTTCCAATAAATTATTAATTATGCATATTGATAATCAAGATTATTTATAGATTTACTCTCCCCCATTAGAAAAAAAATAGGAATCAAAATATAATAAAAAAAAATTGATTTGAAGTTAATCAATATCGCCAAATTTCAAATCAAAACTAAAATATTTTCTAACTGGTTTCTTAACGTTCCAAACACATTTTAATCCTTTTTCGAACTGGACTAGATCTCCTTTTTTAAATTCAATTTTCTCTCCTGTTATAGGGTCACTTACTTCTACTTCACCATTAAGTATGTAACACGTTTCAGTATCTCCATAGGACCAATCAAATTCACTCACTTCCTTGCTCCATGTACCCCATGATTCGACGTCTAATCTTTTTAGATCGTCTTCAGTAGGTATCTTTTTTTTCATTTTCATAAATAACTCACCTCTTTCTTTGAGACTTGTAGAAATTATTACTCCTAGATTAATAAAATTTATTTTCAAAATTGTATTGAAAAAAGAATAAAAATCAAAAATAAAATTATATTATTAAATAAAACCTAAAATCAAAATATCTTTTGAAAAAAGAATATTAATTCGTAATAAGATTATATTTATAACATTAAAATTTATCAATCTAAATAGGATTCTTAATAGAATAATTTATTAAAATTTATCGTCCAATAAGGAAAAAGAGATTGTAAGAATGCCACAGAAGTTTATACTTAAAATCTTGACAGCAGGAGAAGGGGGTGTTGGAAAAACAACGCTCCTACATAGATACGTGGAAGGGAGATTCTCAGCTGACACCCGTATGACTATCGGTGTGGAGTTCTTTTTGAAAGAGACGGAGATTGATGGAAAACAATGTACTCTTCAATTATGGGATTTTGGGGGGCAGGAAAGATTTCGTTTTTTACTTGAAAGCTATGTACTTGGCGCTAAGGGTGCATTACTCATGTTTGACCTTACCAGGATGATGACACTTGAAAACCTTGAACAATGGCTCAATATTGTTCGCAAGGGAGATCCTAATCTTCCCGTTCTTTTTCTGGGGACAAAGCTTGATTTGGAGGAAGAAATTCAAGTTGATGATGACTACGCGAGATCTTTTCTAGAAGAATATAATTTAATTGATTTTCTTAAAATTTCTTCCAAAACGGGAGAAAATGTAAGTACTGCTTTCAATATATTAACTCAAAAAATATTAGAGCGACAGACTTATTGAAGTCTAATACAAACCTAATAGTGATTGATTCAAATTTCATTTTACTTCCTTTCCAGTTTAAGATTGATTACTTAAATGAAATTCGAGATAATTTGGAAGGCAATCTTAAATTTATTATATATCAACAAATTTTGAATGAACTTGAAGCAAAAAGGAAAAGAGAGATAGGTTCTACAAAGTTTCAAAGATTACTTAATTCTGGGTTAATGTACTTAGAAAAGAATAAAGGAAACTTTGAGATTGATTATATAGATGAGGTCAAGCAGGAAGATGAATCAACAGATGAATTTTTATTTAGAAAAAGTAAGGAATTAAAAGACAAATCTCAAACCATCTTTCTTGCAACAAATGATTCTCAATTACGCAGGAAGGCAAAACAAGCAAATATCAATATTATATTTCTTAGGCAAAAAAAATTCTTGTATATTGAAAGAGCCTAATTGAGAAATCAAGAAAAAATACTATATATAAATTTTAATCTAAATTTCTATTATATTAATAATATAAATTTCAATATTTGTATAGAATGGCTAAACTTCTTAAAGTAATAACTGCAGGAGATGGCGGAGTAGGAAAAACCACACTCCTATATCGATATGTAGAGGGGAGATTCTTAGCAAACACAAAAATCACACTTGGAGTAGAGTTTTTCCTCAAAGAGATCAATATAAAAGGAGAACAAATTAATCTGCAGGTATGGGATTTCGGAGGTCAAGATCATTTTCGACCATTGTTAGAAAATTACTCTGTAGGAGCAAGAGGTGCTCTTTTACTCTTTGACCTTACACGACCATCAAGTTTAGAAAACATAGAACAATGGGTTAATATATGCAGGGGTAAAAATCCAGGAATTCCGATAATATTTCTAGGAACAAAGCTAGATTTAACTGAAATGATTACAGTCGATGATAAATACGCAAAGACTTTTCCAAAGCAGTATGGTTTCTTTAAATATTTAAAAATTTCTTCCAAAACCGGCCATAACGTGAATTTGGCATTTAAGCTGCTTGCTAAAGAAATCATTAGAAATCTTTAAAGCCTGTTTGTTATAATAGTTCTTATCTCATCCTTTTTTAGTCTAACCGGATTATTTTTTATTCCTGTTTTGTCTACGATTAATTTTAAATCTTCAACTTTTATACTATATTTATTTAATCGTGCCAATTTCAGATCATTGGTCCATTTATCAAGAGTTTTAACCAGTATTGAACAATTTTCAACTATGTTTTTCTTTTTTTTATCTGAAAACAACATCCCAATATCCGCATATTTTCTTAATCCTGCAACTCCATTCGATCCTTGTTCCAACAACTTCTTGATATTCATCCTTGTTGCTTCAGCTAAAAGTGTACCACATATTACTCCATGAGGGATATCAAATAATCCCCCTATTGCACTAGCTAATCCATGTACAATACCTAATCCTGCGTTTGCCAGAGCAATCCCTGAAATAAGCGATGCATAAGCTAGAGAAGCTCGAACCTCGATTCTTGATGCCCCACTTGAACATGCAGGTATCAAATTTTGAATTATAAATTTCATACCACTAACGGCTAAAGCATCTGTCATGGGATTTCCTTGAGGTGAAACATATGCTTCAATTAATTGAGTAAAAGCATCCATTCCACATGCTGCGGAAATTGATGGAGGACATGGAACCATAAACTGGGGATCGATTAAGGCAACTTCTGGAATAAAATTCTCATGTCGTAATGATTTCTTAAATCCATTTGGGCCAATTTCACTAATCACAGCATTTTTAGTCGCTTCACTTCCAGTACCAGAGGTTGTAGGGATTGCGATAAAAGGTAATTTCTTACCATCGTGAATTTTGGTACCAACACCCTCTAAATAGTTTTTTATTGAGTCCTCTTTTGGTATCATTGCTGATATTGCCTTTCCTGCATCAATAACACTTCCACCTCCAATGGAAACTATTAACTCAATATTTTTTTTCCGAAATTCTGTTGCTGCGTCATCAATTAGAGTTGGAGAAGGTTCACTTGAAATTGAGAATTGTAAATAATTTAATGATTTATAGTCTAAGGCAGCACTAATCTCATCCCATTTACCTGAGTTCTTGAGTGAACTTTTTCCAGTTATAAAAAGGATATTTTTACCGAATTTTGGGATTATCTCATAAAGCTCTCCTAATTTTCCTGCCCCAAAAATTATATGTGGGATTCTGGCAAAAGTAAATGAAGGAATCATAATCTTTACCTTATATCTTTTTTCAAAATCGTTATATTTATTATACTAAACTATGAATCTCTTTATAATGGGTAAGATTTATAATTTACTCTAGATAATTTGATTTATAACATAATTACGCCTTTGGTGATCTACAATTAAAAAAGTTCATGAAAAGGATTTTGAATATAGAGGTGGAACATCAGGAGTAAAATATTTAATGCGAGGTCCATCTATTGATTGGGGTGTAATTTTACTTAATCCTGGAGAATTAATGGGTGAAAACGCACATGGACATAATATAATTGATGAAACGTTTTACTTCATTGAAGGAAATGGGATTATGATCGTGGACAACGAAGAATATAACGCCCCTGAAGGTTCTGTATTTCTAGTGGAACCTAAGGAAATGCATAATATAAGAAATGATTCTGAAAAACCATTAAAGGTTGTGTTTATTAAGGGAGAATATAAACCTGATGATAAAATTTGAATTAGAATTAAAATTATTTTAAATGAATTATTATGGCTAAGAAAAAAGGGAAACAGGGAAGAAAAGGAAGTGGATATGAAGAACCCATTATTACTAGGGTTAAGTTTCCGAGTAAAAAGTTAGGTGAAATGTTTGCAATTGTTGTTGATATCTTAGGTGGTGATAGGATGAGAGTTTTCTGTGAAGATGGTCAACACAGAATTGGTCGAATACGTGGAAAAATTAAAAAAAGAGTCTGGATTCGTCGCGGGGATCTTGTTATTGTAAATCCATGGGAATGGGCTACAGAAACACAGGATAAATTAGGTAAGTGTGAAATTTCTTGGAGATATACCAGAGCCGAAATTTCCTGGCTTGAACGTAATAATAAAGTTCCAGAGATTTTAGATATTAATAATATTTCGTTTTGATTTTTATTTGTTTAATGAGATATTAAATTTCAACTAATTTACTCAACAAATTAAGCATTTCTTAAAAAGCAAAATTTTATAATTTAGTAATTACATACTAGCATATACTTATTTCTCTTTTAATTATATGAAAAGCTAAATTCAAATGAGATTCGTGAAAAGATATGGCTGATCAAGAAGAAGAGATGGAGGAAAATGTTCAGAAAGATCTAAAGATAGATGATAGTTATTTGATGGATCTATTTGATGAGAGAGAAGAGCTTACAACTTTATTCGCAGTCCGAACCACTATAAATCAAGAAAGTAATATTCTGAAACAGATATTCTATCGATTCAAGATTTTAGATGTTATTCCTGATATCAGAGCAATGCTTGTATCTCCTTTATTACCTGGTTATATATTCTTTGAAGCTCCACAAAAGAGAGATGTTCAAATAGCTGTGCAAGGAATTCCTCATATTAAAGGAAGAATAGTGCAGAATATTAAATTAACTGAACTTAAACACGTCTTATTACCACGAAGTGTAACAGAATACTTAGAAGAGGGAGATACAGTTGAAATCATAAGTGGTGTTTTTGAAGGTGCAAGAGCTCTTGTAATGCGTATGCCCCACGACACAAGTTCGAGCGAAGAAGTTGTTGTTAGGTTACTTCAAGAAGAAACTCCAATTACAATTAAAATTCATGGAGATTATTTAAAGTTAGTAGAAAAGAAGAAACCAATAGAAGAAATAGAACAAGAGATAAAGGTTTCAGCCGAGGTTATCACAGATATTGAAAGTGCAATTACTTTTGAAGAAGGATTTGAAGATTTTGAAGATGAATTACCTGATAGTGATAAAGGCGAGGAAGTGGTTGAATACTCCGATGATGAGGAGGAAGCTGATGAAGATGATGAATGGGCTAAATTTGATGGATTCTAACAAGTAGTTCTAATTTAATAGGTAATATACAGTAAATAGATTAATAGATTTGGCTTAAATTTCGATGATGACATCTTTCTTTATTATTATCTTAGTATTTATTTAATTCCTTTACGAATGTGTGTTGCGTTTACCTTAAGAAATCGATTAATAAGAGGATTTTTATATCTAAACTTTTATTACCAAAATATTAAGACTACCTAAATTATTCATAATCGATTCTATTGAGTTAAATGATCAAGAATATCTTCATAATGAAAGGCAACACAGGTGAATTAATCTTCTATAAAGCTTATGAAGATGTTTTCAATGTAAAATTAACCAGTAGTTTCCTTAGCGCTATTTTTTCATTTGTAAAACAGACTTTAAAAACCGAGGAATTATCCGAAATCGAAGTTGGTCTATTTCGATTTATTTTCGAAATTGAAAAAATTAAGCAAGATGAATTACTTTTTGCCTTATTTAGCGATAGAACAGATAATTTAGTAGAACTAAGAAACCAATTAAGAGAAATTAAAACACAGTTCCTAAGTAAATTCGATTTAAATCTACTAACGGATAATTATAATGGTGAGGTTTCAAAATTTCTTGATTTCGAAAAGAATATTGATAACATAATGGAAAATGGAAATCAGTTGGTCTCTGATGATATCAAGAATGATTTATTAAATATTTTTAATGAATTGCATACATTTTCTTCTTTTGTTGTATCTTCTGCATTATTAACCCAAACTGGAAGAGTCATTGTATCGAATTTGGAACAGGATATACTCCAAGAAATAGTTAGACTCCTAGAAGGTAGATTTCTTTCAGGAAATTATAGAGTAAATGAATTAATTTCTCTAGAAAAATTCGGGGTTCTATCATTGATCGGAATTGATAAGCACTTTATTTCTGTAATTTTATTTAAAAGTAATTGTCCGTTTGAAACCGCTCTTGTTATTTCTAAAAGGTTTTCAAATAGATTACAAAAGTTAATCTGTTGAATAAATTATGGATTTTTATTCGAAAAGCATATATTATTAACGATTTCATAAATGCTTTTTGAACGAATCTAAAATCTTTTTGCAAAAATTAAAAAGTAATTTTTCTTTTTGTACTAGTAAAGTAATTATTCCATTAATAAAATTATTAAATTAATTAATTAATAAATTAAAAAAATTAACATTTCTTAATTTAATTAATTAGGGGTTTAATTTATGTCTAAATATATGGATCAAGTTATTAATGACGAAATTTTGGAAAAACTTAGTCTTAAAAACCGATATAGCTTCTTAAACAACAATTTAATAGCTATTTTATCACCAGAACAGTTTTCATTTCTTAAAAATGTTCAAAAATTTTGCATGAGATTTGAAAAGAAGAATAATATTACTCATGGCCCAGAAGAAGATGTGTATGAATGGATTCCGGCATTTGGGGCTGAAGGTTATATAACAAGAGCCCATAATTTTGAGATGATTGATGTAAGTTATGAGTTCCATGGAGCAGTAGCAGATTTTCTCAGATATTTAGCAATTGATATGTTTGATACTCAATTTGCAATGGGAAGCGGCGCTACCGTTTTAGCTATAAATCCAATAGCAGAACACCATGAAAATATTCCAGAGAGACTGGAGGCATTAAGAGATCTAGTAACTGGTCAAGCTTCTGGATGTATATGTATTACTGAACCGGAGCGAGGGTCAGATGCGGTGCACCAATTGACTGTATGTGAGGAACAAGAAGATGGTAGTTTTATTCTTAATGGTGAAAAGGTCTATAATACCAATGCCCCTAAAGCTAAATGGGCTGTAGCATATGCAACAGCAGAAGAAAACAATGGAAACCTCATGGCTCAATTTTTAATCAATACTAATTGGGACGGATGGGAATGTGAACGAGTTAATATCCCATGGGTGCCTAAGCTTTACTTAGGACACGAAATATTTAAAAATTTAAGAGTTCCAAAAGAATACGTATTAGGTGGAATTGGTAAAGGTCGCGAACATCTTTTTGAAGGCTTAGTCCCTGAAAGAATTGGGATCGCATATGGAGCTATAGCCCAATGTTGGGGTGCTGTATCTCATGCTGCAATATATGCTAATATGCGAAAGCAATTTGATCAGGAGATTCTCAAATTTCAGGGAGTGGGTTTTCTATTAACCGATATATGGGCTAAGACAACCAATTTAACTCTAGGCATCTTAAAATTCTGTGAAGAATATGATAAAAAGATGGAGAAATTTGGTGGTGAAATTCCAGGTAATATTAGTAGAGCTATGGTAGCCAGTGCTTCTCAATTTAAATATCATTGTACTAACCTTTCTAAAGAGATCTGTTATGAAGCAGCAAATTTGATGGGTGGAGCTGGGTTGAGTGACAACACAATGATGCATGACTATTTAAACGTTTCTAGAATACAAGAGATTGTAGGTGGCTCAAGACAAATCCAGCAGTACATCATGTCAATGGCTTTAAGG
>JBHLNR010000263.1:0-4393 GCA_048941385.1 Promethearchaeota archaeon | reverse complement strand
AGGTCTAAAAGCCTGTCATAACCCTCTCTACATTCAATATAATGTGAAATTCCATTATTATAGCCATTATGATCTTTTATCATCGCTAGAGTCAGTTCTTCAGGTGTGATAAGCGAACAGGGATTAGTAGCTGCAGATTCCCAATGATCACAACCAGATCCACCAGCTCCACTCCTAATTGTTGCTCCTTTTTCAACTAGTGCTACTTTTACTCCTCTTTGTGCTACTGCTATTGCAGCCCAGCAACCTGCTATTCCTCCCCCTAAAATTAAAACATCAGCGCTTATTTCTTTGTCTACATCCCATTTTATGGAATAAGGCCACTCCATTTGATTAAAAAGTTGTTCTCCCACCTCTCAATCTCCCCTTTTTATTGTTAGATTTTCACTCAAACTAACTCCCATAAATGAATATTTGATTAAATAAAAGAAATTAATGCATTATTAAATATTAATAAAGACCATTGAAACTTTAACACTTCCTTTTGGTTTCTTTACTTATCCGTAAGAATTATGATTAATTTATAACAATAACATTTTTTTTGGGAGTTAGGAAATTTAAAAATTAATCTATATTTATTTTATTTGATAAAATATGAAATCAAAAAAGGAAATTAAGCGTTTTCAAGAATTTTTAATGAATTCATGGCCAGCAAAACATTACTATTTTCTAAATGGATGGATTCTACGTTTTACAGACGGTATTACCTCTCGAGCTAATTCTGTTTTTCCTCTAAAATATACAGGTACACATAAAACTCTTGAAACTGATATCTCTATAGTTGAAAATGCATATAAAGCTCATGAATTGGAACCTGTCTTTACAATGCCTGAATTTCATGAACCAAAAAACCTTAAGAGTAAATTAATAGAACGAGGATATTATACCTTTGATCACACAATTACATTAGGAATAAAAATTAATGAAATTCAAATTAAAAAGATAAATGAAAACTTTGATTATGGTATTTATAATTCTCGAATTGAGGGAATCTCAGAATTCTTAGCTAGATTTTCAAAAAGGAATGAAAAAGAGCAAATCATAATTCAAAAAATTAATGAAAGAATAATTATTCCTAACAAGTGCTATATGATTACAAGTATTCAAGATAAAATTATTGGAACGCTTTTAGCAATTTTAGTTCCTCAAGGATACATGTATATAGGAGATGTGTTTGTACATCCAGATTATAGAAGGCAAAATATAGCCACATCTATGCTATTCAAGTTGATTGAAGAATGGGCAATATTAAATGAAGCAAAGTTTATTTGGCTACAAGTTGAAAGGGATAATATTAATGCTCTAAACCTGTATCGCAAATTTGATATGAAGGTTCTTTATAATTATTATTATATGAAAAGAGAATAGGATATAAATCTATACTTAAATTTTGGAGTTTGAAATGGCAAGTCTATCATGATAGTTTAAAGTAAGTTCAATAGCTTTTACTTCTGCCCTTGATCTTATGTTCATTTCTTGCTGAAGATTTTCCAAGATTTTCTTTTCGTTATAACCCCGGTGATATAACTGTTTAAAATTCTCAACCCCAATCTCGTTTAAAAATATGTAACGATTGTTTAGATAGACTATTAACCATTTTTTCTTTTTCTGATTTTTGGATAATGAGAATAAGGTCTTTCTTATATCTTCTATAGGACGTTTTAACTTGTCAGCAATTTCTATATCGCTAATATATAAAAATTGCTGGATTAAGTTTAAAACTCTTTTCTTTGAAGAGAAAGTAATTAAATAATAGAATAGATAAATAATAAAAAATGATCCTGCTAACCACATTCCCAATATTTGATGAAAAATGAAGACTAACAATATAATTCCTAAAATAAGATAAAAAATAATTTTCTTGACAATATCAATAAATTTAAAATTAATCTTAGACACCCAATAATATTTTCAATGAGAAATATAACTTTTTAATTACATAGTTGATTTGAGAATTTGTTTCTGCCCTTCTGTTCTCTTATTTTTTTTTTCTGGATATCTTAAGTTTTGGATTGCTGATTCAATTGATTCAAGTTTTATTGAGTACTTTTCAAATAATTCAGTAAAACTGTTGATATCAATATCATTATTGTCATACAAAATTTTTAATTGTTTTAACGTTCTACCAATACCTGCTTTACTATTTTTTAGTTCTTCAATTTTATTGGAATTAATCGTTACTTCTGACATTAGATTTTTATATCGTAAATAAGCGTCAAAATTGAGGTCAGATTGTGAGTACTTTGTAAGAAAATTAGTAGTCCTTGGAACAAATGGTGCTAAATTTTCTGGAATTATGATAAGTGGTTCTGGGTCTTGTATCTCTAAAGCTTCTGCATCATATATTTTCGGAACATCATTTTCTATTATATTATTATTTACTATTGATAAATTGTTACGTAAACTTTCTCTTTCATGATCTTTCAGATTTTCAAATTTATTTAACATAGATTCCCAAATTTCTTCTGCTTTCATATAATAATAATTGGCTTTTTTTTGTAATTTTTCAATATTCTCTTCACTTGCACCTTCAGGTAACAAATTTCTCAGATATTTAGCTTTTAAATGACATGCCCTACCTATATCATAATTATATTGAGCTTTAAATTGATTCTCTTTTTTATTATCATATTTTCTTAAGAACGCTAACCTTTTAGTAAGTGCGCTTAACCCTGCAGATAAGTTTGCCGCCATCGAAAAATTACCCTTCTTTTCTTCACTGATAGTGGCCAAATTCTGAGCAAGTATACGAGCTTCTTCGGAATTCATTTCAAGATTATCTACTGATAAGGCAATTCCCTTATCTTCTTGTCGAGTGCAAGCTGCACTAAAATACGCAGCAGTTTTAAACATTTTACTGCACTCAACCATCGCAACTATTGCTCTTTCCATTAAACCTTCTTTTTCAAATTTGGTAGAAAGATATGAATAAGCTTTTGCTGAAATCCATAATGCTCTTGAACATTCAAAAATTAAATCCCATATTTTAATATCTTTTCTCGCAATAGGATCATAAAACGAGGCAGTAATATCTAATTCTTTAAAGATCTTTATTTGGCTTTGGGTTTTATAGTTTACGTTAAGAATTTTTATATATTCAATAACATTATTTAGTTCTGAGAAGGAGAATTCTTCATTACGTTCTAAAAGTTGTTCTAGCTTTTTTATACTAAAGTGCAAGAAGCGGATCTTTTGCATTGTGTTTGGTTGGAAAAAAGTTTTCATATCAGGTTGTTTCGTTATTTCTATTTGATCAATTTTTGTTCTTGCTTCTTTTTTGTGCGGTTGTTTTCCGGGTAATTTAATTTCAACGGTTGGTTTTTTTATAGGTTTAACTTTAAGAATGGGTTTCTTTAATGATTTATAATCTGAAAGAGTTTTTTCAATAGGAACTTCTTTTTGCTTAATTGGAGCGATTGGCTCCATAGTTACTGCGGTTTTTTTATAATCAAATTTTACAAAACCCAAAGGCGAAGTTGGTGGTTTTACATCTGAACTTGAAGCTTTAAAAGCCAGTTCTTTTTTCCTCATACTTTCTAGATACCTTTTAGCAATTTCGATATACCTTTGCGCTTTTTCTGTATTTAGTCCATTTGTTTTGGATAATTCCTCAATACTAGATGAAGCGATTCTTTGTATTGAACTGATGGGGATTCTTTGATTTCCGTTCTTTTCAGGTTGTTTCTGTCTTATTGGGTGGTTAACAACCGACCTTGATCTATCCGATGTCGTCCTTTTGTTAATTATATCATAAACCTTCGTTCTTGCTTCGATTCGTTCAAGATGTTTCTTCGCAAACTGGATATAGGTTTTAGCTGTTGAAATTCCGATACCATCGATAACTAGTAGATCTTCAATTCTTGAAGATGCTAATTTTTCAATGGAATCAATTCCTATTTCTTTCAACCTCTCAACATTCCTTTTCCCAATACTATTAGATACGTTTATTATTGAAGTCATTTATACCTATAATTTATAATTCAATTTTTTATATAAACCTTAAGCATCATATACCGACACAATTGTTTATGAGTGAAAACCTCAAATCACCCCAAAATTATCTTTTCATAGTGTTAAAAATTAAAAATGACTCTTTTTATATTGATCTAAAAAGAACAAGTTATAAAATATAAAAAATTTAAGCAATAGCGAATAATAATTTCATTGTAATTCATTGATTTAATCTATCTAAGAAAAATAAAATAATCCAAATCTATAGATGAGTGACGAAGAAGAGTTCAGTTTTGATAATCATCTAAATGAAGCACAAAAAGGAGTAAAAGAATATGTGCTTGAAAAAGAACAGTTAAATAATAAACTCAAGAATTATATTATCAGTTTTCAGAGTATTGATTCCGAAATTCATAACATGTTATATGATGCTAGAGAGTTT
>JBHLNR010000057.1:0-18661 GCA_048941385.1 Promethearchaeota archaeon | reverse complement strand
TCTAAATTTCGAGTAGGGATTACTGAAATCCCTAATTTGTAAGATATATATGCAAGAGCACCATAAATTGATGAGACTTTCATACCTGTGTTTTCAAAAACATTGTCATTCAAACCCTCCAGTATTAATATTGGGTATGTATATGTATCTTTAAGTCTTAACAATTGCTCAAATAGTCGATTATCCATAATAGATGATACAAAATCAAAACCTTCCTTTCTTTCAATTGCTACTTCACTCGAAATGATAATATCTGCAATATCCAGTTGTTTTGATTCATAGGTAATTATATCTTTTTTTTTATCAAATAGAGCTTTAAGTTTGTTTTCCCTATGATCAATAATTATATGAATTTGTTCCTTTTGATTCATAGTGCTATTTAAAATTAGACTAGTTGGATATTAAATATTTAACATTTGAATTATTAAAGGCATAATCTTATGATATAAAAATAAAAAATTTGATTTGGTTCTATCTAATATATGAGTATTTGAGATATTTCTCATGTAATTCTGAAGAAGTAAAAGAAATAAAAGAGCACAATAAAAAAAATGATAAATCCTACAGAGATTTTAATTGATTTCTTAACTAAATAATCATATGGGATTATTTTCTCATGAATTAAATTAAATCCGTCAAATATAGCACTTATATTTGGCATACCATATCCTTGAGAATACTTATCTAATTCTAAATCTAATGAATGGTTTTTTAATAAATCAAAAATTTCATTATAAGATAAATGAGGTTTGTATTCTTTGATTAGGGCAATTAATCCTGCACCAATCGCTGCAGAAACACTAGATCCTGTTACTGATGTTTTCAATTCGTTAGATAAAGGTATTTCTATTTTTGATCCTGGCAAACAGAAATCGGGTTTCAGTCTCTTGTCAATTGTAGGGCCTCTTCCACTATAGTGGGCAATAGTAAGAGCTTTTGTAGTAGATCCTATAGAAATTACTTTATTAGCAGCAGCAGGGCTACCTATTGTGTTTGGATCAGGTCCATAATTTCCAGAGGAGCAAACAACTAAAATTCCCCTATCTACTAACATATCACAGGCTTTTGATAAGATATCAGTGCCATCAGAAGGGATTTTAGTGATGAGGGATATTAATAGGATGTCAAGTTCGATTTCTTGTTTAATAATTATATCAAAGATTCGGAGAATATCTGAAAAATAAAATTCCTGTTGTGAATTTGAAATATCAATATCCACTATTTCTGCATCTGGAGCAACACCGAGAGTTGTATAAAAGTCATCTGTAAATTGATTATTTATTATACTTGCCATTATGGTTCCATGTGTAATCTGAGTTCCTCGGCTTTTCTTTAAATCGTTATTGATTCTGATTCGTCTTATGTTATTGGAAATAGAAGGGAAAGTATTATTTATTCCATCGTCTATAATACCTATAGTTACATTTCTACCTGTGTGAGAGACTTGAGAGTTTTTACTTCTGTTTAAATCTAAAATAGTATTTATTTCTAGAATAGAAAGGAATAATTGTTGGTCTTCTTCAATTCTTTTTATTAAATCTTCATTTTCAAATTCGATTATTTCTTTTTTCTTTAATTTTAGAAAAAGAGACGGTATAAGATCAAGTTTTTGGATATTCTCTAAATTTTTATTCTTAGTATTGAAATTATCCCGTTTTTTGATGTCATCAAAGGTGATAATTACTCTAAATTCCTCTGGAGTCTTATTTCCTAGGTTTTTAACCCGTTTTTGAAAGAATGGGTCGATTTTATCAAGTTTCATTTTGTATCAAATAATAATGTTCTAATCAAAATTGTATTCTTTTAACACTTCTTCAATAGTGTAATTCTTGTGAACTATTTTTGAAATAGCACTAACCATTTTTGTAGGATCTTTAGATTGAAATACATTTCTCCCAAAGGCTACTCCAGATCCCCCTGCTTCAATAGAATCATGTACCATTTGCAATACATCTTGGATTGTATCCATCTTTGGGCCTCCAGCGATAATTACTGGAATATCCCTTACTCCTTTAACAATATATTCAAAAGATTCTATACTTCCGGTGTAATTTGTTTTAACTATATCTGCTCCTAATTCCACGCCTGCCCTAACAGCAATATTCACTACCTCAGGATCATTTTCATCTTTGATTTTTTTTCCTCGTGGATACATCATTGCTATTAAAGGAACACCCCATTCCCTTGAGGCCTCTACGACTCTACTAGCATCCTCTAGCATCTCAGGTTCTTCATCAGCTCCTATATTTATATGAATAGAAACACCGTCCGCACCCATTTTCAAAGCTCTCTCTACAGAACATACTAAAACCTTTCGATTTGGATCTGGTGCTAAATCCGTAGCAGCAGAAAGATGAATAATCAACCCGATATCCTTTCCGTATTGTCGGTGCCCCGCTCCAACCATTCCAGAATGCATTAAAACTGCATTTGCCCCTCCTAATGCAACTTTATCAATCATTTCTGCAATATTTTCTAAACCCTTAATAGTACCTAGTGTTAATCCATGGTCCATTGGAATTATGATAGTTCTTTTAGTTTTTCTGTCAATAAACCTTTCAATTCTAATATTTTTTCCAATATTCAAGTTAAAACTCAATCTAGGATTTAATTTTTTAAATTTAGACTGTATATTATCACATAAAAATTTATTCTATCTTCAATAATTCTATACTAAGCTAAATTTTAGAGAAAAAAAATCGAATTCTATGAATAAATTAATCTTAGCATTTCTTGTAGACTTATTCTCTAAGAGTAAACTTAATAGACTACCAAAGAGTTATGGAGGAGGACGTATATTTGTAGACCCTCTTATTGGAGTTGCTCAAGGTGATGATCCTCTTTTCAATAAGTATAAAGAACTTATCTCTCACAAACATTTAACACCTGAGGAGGTCTGGAAATCGAGTAATTTACTTGAAGAAGAAAAATCTAAATTGCGAATTCTTTCTATAGTATGTCCATTTACAAATCAAATTCGATCAGAGAGCATGAGAGCAAAATTAATGCCTGCTGAGATATATAGTGTGGGAAGGAATTATGCGAATGAATTTAAAATCGATGTTATGAAACAAACAATAGAATTTTTTAAGAGGGAGGGATTTCAAGCTACAGCAGGAATGTTATGTAATAGCTTTGATATCTATCCCGGATTTTTTTCATCTTGGTCTGAACGACACATTGCTTTTGCAGCAGGGCTTGGTACATTTAGTCTCCATGAGGGATTAATATCGGAAGTTGGCTGTAATATTCGATTATGTTCTGTTATCACTAACGCACCTATGGAAATAACACCTCGTAAGAGCGATGAACCCTATGCAAATTGCTTGTATTATACTGATGGAACGTGTAGAGAGTGCGAAAAAAAATGTCCCGCTGATGCTATCAATGAAAAGGGACATGATAAGAAGAAATGTCGATATTATGGGAGGATAATAGAAGCAGAAATGACTAAACAACTTGGTGCAATTTTAAAACCTCATTGGAGACGGATTGATGGTAAGATGGTTCAAAGTTTTCCAGTAGGATGCGCTTTCTGTCAATTTGGTGTCCCTTGTATGGATAAAAATCCTTTAGCAACTAAAAAATAGCTCTAATTACCATGGTCTTCTAATCATGGTTGGCCGACTCAATTCAGATTTTTCAGGATAATCTATGTTATAATGTATTCCTCTACTTTCTTTTCTTGATATTGCGCTAACTATTATTATTTTAGCTACTGTTGCTAAATTTCTTAATTCTACTAGATTCTTCTCAATTTTAAAGTCCCAATAGTACTGGTCAATTTCATCAAGTAATAGATTAATCCTTTTCTTAGCTCTTTGTAAACGTTTATCAGTTCTAACAATACCTACATAATTCCACATAAATCTTCTAATTTCATCCCAATTCTGACTTAAAACCACAGCTTCAGTAGAGGGCACTGCGTTTCCGGGTTCCCATTCAGGAAATTCCTTGAATTCTATTGTTTTTATTCTCTTAGAAATAGAATTAGCACATTCATAAGCCGTTACAATTCCTTCAAGAAGTGAATTACTTGCTAACCTATTGGCTCCATGCAGACCAGTACAAGCAGATTCCCCAATAACATATAAATTTTTTACATCTGTAGTTCCATCAATATCTGCCTTCACTCCTCCACAACAATAATGAGCAGCAGGAACAACAGGAATAGGTTGTTTAGTAATATCAATATTAAAGTTTAAACATGTGTTATAAATTCCAGGAAAATGATCCTTAATAAAATCAGAACTTTTATATGAAGCAATGTCCAAATGGACATAATCATCTCCAGAACGTTTCAACTCAGCATCAATAGCTCTTGAAACAATATCACGAGGAGCCAGTTCCTTCAATGGATGATAATTCTTCATAAAACTATTACCACGGATATTTTTTAATATAGCCCCTTCACCTCTCATGGCTTCAGTAATAAGAAATGACTTAGCATAAGGATGATATAAACATGTAGGATGAAACTGAAAGAATTCCATATTTGCAATTGTAGCTCCAGCACGATATGCCATTGCAATTCCATCCCCCGAAGCAATATCAGGATTTGTGGTATAAAGGTAAATTTTTCCTGCACCACCTGTAGCCAATATAGTTACTTTTGCTGCAATATTATGAATTTCTTGAGTCTCTTGATTTAGAGCGTATACACCAAAGCATTTGAAATTTTTATCAAATAAATTGACTGCACACCATTTCTCCTTTATTTCAACATTATCTACTTTTTTTACATTCTCAATTAATGCTTGCTCAATAGATTGACCCGTTTGATCATTTACATGAAGTACCCTTCTGACTGAATGACCTCCTTCTTTACCAAGATCATATTCGCCATTGGAATTACGAGAAAATTCTACACCGAATTCTATTAGATCTTTTATCCTTTCAGGTGCTTGTGATATAATTTTTCTCACAACTGTTTCGTCACATAAATCATCTCCTGCTGTAAGTGTGTCTTGAATATGTTTCTCAAAATTGTCATTGTTATTCCAAACACATGCAATCCCACCTTGTGCATGATATGTACTACTTTCTTGTAAGTGTTCTTTTGTAATTAATAGAATTCTTTCATCTGAAGCTAATTTAGAAAGATAAAGAGCTAGGGAAAGTCCAGAAATCCCACTTCCTATAATTAAAATGTCCGTTTTAAGCTTCAATGGAAATTTATGTTTTTTCTTAAATTTAATTATAATTATTTTTTATTACCGAGGATTCAATTAAAATTTTATTCCTATTAGATGTAGGAAATTCATTTTTTCACAAGGAATTAAAATTTTTGTTATATTTACAATTACATAGGTATTTTGTACAATGATTTTACTAATAAAAATAATTACCAATAAAGAATAATGACAAAAATTAGAAAAGTTCTTTATATATGTGCGGGGAATACGTGCAGAAGCCCATTCGCAGAATATTTCTCGAAATTACTTAAATCTACTAAATTTAAAGAAGAACTTAAAAATGTGGAATTCGATTCTGCAGGGATATATCATTATTATAAAGCTGCTCAGCCGGAAACTGTAAATTATTTAAAATCTAAAGGTGTTGATATCAGCAATTTTAAAACTAAAAGAATTGACGAAGGTTTATTAAAGCAACAAGACCTTATTCTAGGATTTGAACAAAAACACCATATCAATAAATTAAAAAGGAAATTTAAAACTATAAAAGATCTTGATGAAAAATTATTTTTGTTATTAGAATACGCCGGAGAAACAGAAAACTTAGAAATTTTTGATCCATTCCGTTTAGAACAAGCAGAATATAATAAAGTTCTTAAAAGAATTGAAGATGGTTTAATTAAAGTTATAGAAAAAATAATAGAGAAAAATAAATCATAACACCAAACTGATCAAGTATGGATAAAATTAAACGGGTACTCTTTGTATGTCTAGGAAATACCGCTAGATCTCCTGCAGCAGAATATTTAGCTCGTTACTACGCAGAAATGAGTAATTTAAACTTAATTTTTGAAAGTGCTGGATTTATCAATGCATTTTCATATATGCAGAGAAAGTCTCAGGAATATTTGAATTCTAAAAACATTGATCATTCTAATTTTCATCCTCAATTAATCACTCGTTCTTTATTAAAAAGTCAAGATTTAGTATTAACAATGGAACAATCACATAAAATGGAGATTTTAACTAATTATAGTGATATTGCTAATATTGAAAAAAAAATATATACTCTGAAAGAATTCAATGGAGAAATTCAGGATGTGGATATCATTGATCCATATTACACTACTTCTGAAACTTACCAACAAGTTCTCAAGATAATCGATGAAAGTGTAAAAGGAGCGTTAGAAAAAATCCAGAAGCTTAACAAATCACAATAATTTATCGCAAACCAGAATTTTCAAACCACCATTTTAAGATTAGAGTCAAGACTTAATAATATTTTTATAGGAATAAATCAAATCATACTCTATCTAAATAAAAAAAAGGTAATTCTAATGGAATTTGCGATAGAAACGAATAATCTCAAAAAATATTTTGGTGATATTCATGCTGTTGATGGAATAGATTTACAGATCCCAAAGGGTACATTATATGGGGTTCTTGGACCTAATGGAGCAGGTAAAACAACAACAATAAGGATGTTATCGACAGTTTTACCTCCCACGGATGGGAATGCAACAGTTTTAGGTTTTGATATTAGAAAAGAAGCTCGGGAAATAAAAAAACGCATTGGTGTATGTCCACAAGAACTTGTATTATATCCACGATTAAACGCTAAAGAAAACATACATTTGATTGCCCAAATGCATGGGATGACAAAAAAAGACTATAAGGAGAAAACTGACGACTTATTGGGTAAAATGAATTTGCTAGATCGCTCAAATGATTTAGTAAAAAATTTTTCTGGGGGAATGAAAAGACGAGTAAATGTATTAATGGCAGTTATTCATGAACCAGAGTTATTGTTTTTTGATGAACCTACAGCAGGTCTTGATCCTCAATCACGACGAGTTGTATGGGATTTTATACGAGATTTCCAAGAAAGAGAATGCACAATTATTCTAACTACACATAATATGGAAGAAGCCGATGACCTTTCAGACGAATTAGTTATAATCGATTATGGAAAAATTATTGCTAAAGGTAGTCCCGATGAATTGAAAGGAAAATTAGGAGAAGGAGATATTTTGGAGTTTAAAGTTCAAGAGATAAGTCAAAGAGATGAAATTATCGAAAATGCTTCAAAATTAGACTTTGTGCAATGGGGAAAACCCGTTGGAAAACGTAGAATCGTACTAAATGCTCTTGATGGATTAAGACGTGTTTCGGAAATAATGGATACAGTTAAAGTAAAAATGGAAGATATCTCAGTCCGTAAAAATACCTTAGAGGATGTATTTATTGATCTAACAGGAAGGAGGTTAAGAGATTAATGGAATTAGGAAGAGAGTCCAAAATTGGTAGTCAGATTTGGTTTTTGACTATTAAAAACTTCAAATCTATGTATCGTGATTTTTTTCAGTTAATCTGGATAATTGGATACCCTATAGTTTTCATGCTATTACTTAGGTTTGCATATGGTGAAGATCCTGTTGAAGGAACAACTTTCACACCATTTGAATATTTTGGACCAGGTATCATAATATTGGCACCTATAGTTTTGATTTCACAATTAGCTAATCATTTCGCAGAAGAAAAGAAATCAGGAACATTACAACGGCTAATAACTACGCCTACTTCACGCTCAACAATCCTATTATCAGGAATGCTTTCACAATTATTAGTAGCGGTTGTACAAATTATTATTATGCTCCTACTAAGTGTATTATTTGGGGCATATATCCACCCTGATGCAAATTTTTTCTTAATATTTTTCATTCCATTTTTAGTTGCATTCTCGTCACTTGGTTTTGGTTTGTTGCTTGCTTCTGTTGTAAAAACTGCAGGTTCTGCTGCGGGATTAGCATGGTTTATTATTCTGCCTCTCCAGTTTTTAGGAGGATTAACTGGTGAGCCATTACTAGATTTTATACCTACAACTTTAGCACGAGATGCATTAATTGAAGTAATGCTTAGGGGTAGTATAGCTTTTAATGACGTTGGGTTAAATTTAATATTAGTAACTATATGGGGATTAGGATTAATACTAATTGGCATTCTATTATTTCAGAGAAAAACAGCAATTTTATAATCTTAAAACTAACTCTTCTATGCTTTTTTTTTTTTTCTTTGTACTTATCTCAATAACAAGTTATTGTTAAAATTAAGTTTTAAATAGATAAAGAGCTATTTATTTATATAGAAATTATGAGTCTTTGAACATACTTTTTTTTATTAGGGGAATTTATTTTGGAGGAATATAAGAAGGAAATAAATGAAAGAATATATAATCCCGTAGAAAATATAAAATCAGTTAAGGGATTTGAAATCATTACGGAATCATTAGTATATAAAGTATATGACGTTTTTGGACGTAATAGTTTGTTGTCGATTTTATATCAAACAGGGGTTCATCCAGGAACTATAATCGCTGAACGAGTAAAAAGAGAATATCAGAAAGAAGAATTTGAAATTATAGAAGCTTTAGTAATTCTAATGGATGAATTAAAAGATTTCTATTCAATTCAGGTAAGAGATATCGAACAATATGATGATAGGATTAGAATTATAATTGAAAATCATTGTTTTTTGCGTGAACCGATTAAACATAGAGAAAAATTAAAATTTGGAAGAGCCTTTTGCCGAATCAATAAAGGTTATTTTGAAACAGCATTTAAAATATTAATAGGGAGTAAAATCAAAAAAATTGAGATAAATTTTCTAGAAAACGATTCAGAAAAAGATGCATGTGTCGAAGAACTTAATTTTTACCTTTAGTAATAATATTTTAAATAAACCTAATACCTCATAAGTATATTATCATCAATTTTTAGTATTATAACTAGATATTTTTTAAATTTCTATGATTTCATCTCAGGAAAATGATACTATTTTTTATTCGTTTTTTACATAAATTTTTGATTTTCAAATAGATAATGTCAAAAATTAAAAAAAATATAACATTACCAAAAATAACTAATTCACAATTAAATTTATTGTAAAACTCAAAAAAGTTGACTAAATAAAATGGTTGATATTAAAAATGTAGTTGTGGTTGGCGCAGGCCAAATGGGCCACGGAATTGCCCAAATGTCATTACTTGCTGGTTATAATGTTACACTCGTAGATATAAATGATGAACTCGTGGATAAAGGCTGGAATAAAATAGATGAGGGTATGAAAAAGCTAGAAACTAAAGGAAGTTTACCTGAAGGTGCTACTGCGGCAGGATTAATGGCAAATTGTAAAAAATCAACAGATTTGGCTTCTGCTGTTAGAGACGCGGATATCATGATTGAAGCTGTTGTTGAAAAAATGGATATTAAGAAGCAAGTTTTTAAAACTGCTGGAGATAATTCTCCTGCTCATTGCATTCTGGCTTCAAACACCTCAACAATGAGTATTACTGAGATTGGTAAAGATTCGGGGAAACCCGATAAGTGTATTGGCATGCACTTTTTCAATCCAGTCCCGCTCATGCGATTGATAGAAGTTATATATAGTGATAATTCTTCTGACGAAAGCGTGAATAAAGGTATAGAGTTTGCAGAATCTATTCCATGTTTAAGAGGAAAACGATATGTTCCAAAAGTTCTAAAGGATAGACCAGGATTTATTTGCAATCGAGTAACTGCTCCTGCTCAAATTTATCAAAACTATGTATTTGATAGAGCTGTTGCTGAAGGGTTTTCTTGGGATCAAGTAGATAATGATGGTATGGGAGGTCCAATGTCGATGACAGTTTTGGCTGATTATGTAGGTATTGACGTGTTATATCATGGACAAATGTACTACTCTGAGACACTTTCTCCAGATTTCGCGCCAGGAAAAGTTATAACCCAGTTGTTTAATGAAGGAAAATTGGGAGCTAAGACGGGTCAAGGATTTCGAGATTGGACGAAAGGAAGGCCACAACCAGATAAATCTGCAGGTAAAGCCAAAATATATAATCTAAAATATCCACTTGCCATTATGTTGAATGAAGCATGTCGTGTTCTAGAAGAAGGAATCACAACTAGCTGGAAAGTAATAGATGACACTTTAATGGCAGGAATGAATATGCCTGGGCCTATGGCCGCAAATCAAAAAACATGGGAAAGACAAGTTGCAGTATTAGAAGAACTTGTTGAATTGACTGGAAAAGGATATTTCAAACCATGCGATCTGCTAAAGTCAGGAAAATGGGTTGATATGCAGTAGAATTCTAGTCTACTTACAATTTTCTTTTCTTATTTTTTTTTTTATTTTCATAATTCTAATCTATTGATTATCCTTAGTCTGATTTGAAAATTTTTAATTACAACAAAAATAATACTAATTATCTTTAATAAACATAGTTTAAGATTGAAAAATAATAAAAAATGAAAAATAATGGCAGAAAAAGAATTTAAAGATGTTTTAGTAGAAAAGAATGAAGAAGGGAATTATGTTGTTGTTTCAATAAATAGACCAGATAAATTAAATGCTCTTACAACTGACACACTAAGAGAGATTTACGAAGCTATGGAACAATTTGAAACTGATAGTAGCGTCAGGTGCATAGTTCTCAGAGGTACTAAAAATATTACAAAAAAAGCTGCTTTTTCTTCGGGTGCCGATTTAGCTGCCGGTATGGGTAAGGGTTTAAAACCAAATATCCCCGCGCATATGGTTTTAGCTATGCAACAAAAGCATAAATATTATACCCTAATTGAAGAATTTCCAAAACCTGTTATTGCAGCGGTTGATGGATACGCTTTTGGTGGTGGATGTGAATTGTCTCTGGTTTGTGATATTATTATTGCTACGAGAAGATCATTTTTTGGTTTTCCTGAAATAGCAAGAGGAATTTTTCCAGGAAATGGTGGCACTCAGAGAATGGTTAGACACGTAGGATTAGCAAGAGCTCTAAAAATGTGTTATTTCGGTGATCGTGAATCTGCTGAGACTATGCATGAATGGGGTTATGTTAGTTTCTTATGTGATGAGGGAGAGCAGTTTGAAAACCTCATTCACGAAAAAGCATCATTTTTAGGACATTATCCTACGACAGCTTTATTCTGCATTAAGAAAGCTGTAAAATTTGGATCACAAGTACCCTTGAACGTAGGAAATACGTTAGAGATGATGGGATTCGGTATAAACTCTGCATCAAAAGATGTGAATGAAGGAATTACAGCATTTCTTCAAAAGCGAGAACCCAAATTCACTGGTGGAATGTAATTACTTTTTTTTTCTTATTTTTAATATTTAACTGTTGAATTTTTATAGAAGATAATCATTTTGATCTTTAGAAAATGATTTTTGACATAGAAGTAGTTGAAGAAATACATGACGAAGCCCTATTTATTCGGAAAATAGCAAAAAATGATGCTGAGTTTCTATTCAATAGCTTAAATAATAGGAATTTAACTTCATATTTATCTCTAGGACCTTTAAAAACAATTGAGGAATCCAAAAGGCTTATTAAGCGTTATCTAAAATATTGGGAAAGATATACGCAATTTAATTATATAATAGAATTAAGAGATCATCAGATCTTTAAAATTGGGTCTATTAGCCTTTGGAATGTGAACTGGAGACATGAACGAGCAGAGGTTGGGATATGGTTAAACCCTTTAGATTGGAATAAAGGCTATGGTAAAAGATCTTTGAATTTAATTAAAATTATTGCCTTTAATCATTTAAAATTAAACCGACTTGAAGCACACATCGCAAATGATAACCAAAATTCTATTCATCTCTTTCAAAATTGCGGATTTATACAAGAAGGGTTATTAAAAAGATATTTGAAGTTAGATAAACAATATCATGATGCCCTAATTCTATCTTGTCTAAAATAATATTATGAAAAAAATAGAGATTAAAAAAATTATTGAAAAAAGATCAATTTTTTTTTCCTATATCTGCCATCAATTTATCTAGTTCTTCTTTCTGCTATAAAGAATTCTTTATTAGTTGATCTTGCTCAATATCTTTCTCTATTGATGTAGAACTCATTGTTTTAATTGAAGTCTCATCTGTTTTATGTCCTATAGATTTTTCTTTGTAGTAAGTAGAAGCGGTTGTCGTACTTCTCTTGTAAATGCCTCTAAAAGCCAATTCACGATTTAGAATAGGAATATTTGGTAGTTTTTTCCTTCTTAACGTCTTTTTATATTTTCTGACTTTTCTTACTGGTTTTGGATATTTTAGAATTCTTCGATATAAGAAAATATATGTGAAAAGAATTGCAACTCCAATAAAGCTAAGAAAAAATAATATTTGGAATAACAGAGTTTGTTCTAAAGGAATGATTACTATATAAGATATCCTGAAATAAACATTATCAATTGAAAGTTCAATAACATCGCTCAACCCAAATTCATCAGCAAGATAAACAAGAATAGAAACATTAATTTTTTCATTAATTGGAACTAGTTTTGTGAGATCAAATCCATCCGCTTTTATCGGCTGGAAAAAAGTCTCACAATTACTTAATTTGATTGTTTCATTGTGTATTTGATCATTTATTAAAATTTTAAATTCAGAGTTAGGTGATAAGCTCGTCGGCCAAGTTTGATTTATCATAAAATCAAAATAAAGTAGAGCTTTTGAAACTTTAATTTTATAATCTCCCTCACTAAGCTCGTCTCCCTTGTATTCCCAAGAGATGGAGGTAAATTGATCTATGATTTTCTCGTAAGATATTGTTAAGGTAAGATTTTTAATCCATAATCCGTTCCAGAAATCTCTATCCATTGCATATACGCTATCTTCACACCAAATAGACATCCCCAAAGTAAGAGCAAATTCTTGACTATTCTTTTCCAAAGCTTGGTTAAGATAAAAAATAAGAGAATCTTCAGTAATAGGAGTGATTTCAGTATCATTTAATTCAGTTATTGCTGGGGGGCCATCTTTACCCAACTCCGTAGTTTGATAATGAACAGCTTCGAATTCTCTTTCATGTTGCAAATCTGATACTATTACAAAAAACCTGGCAAAATCTCCTGTAGCCATTTGAAGTATGCCTGAACTAATATCTGTATCTCCCGGTCTGTCAATACCTCCTGAATCCGCATCTTGATCCTCTACAGTCCCATTTATCCATACTTCTAAAGAGGCAGAAGTTATATAATAATCAGCCATGTCAACCTCCATTGTAAAATTTTTTTGCCATTGAACTTTTACAGATTGATTTAAAGCATTATCCACGTACCGATGTCTTACATACCAGCCATCACTTCTCATTTCATCGATTTCGGGGACAGGAATACCATCGGTATTTTGAATTCTACTCCATTCACCACTCAGAGGGTTATTTTCTACCCATTGTTGAGTTCCACTATAACCTAATACTTTAAAATTTGCAGCACCGTTAGCTATTGAGGTATTAACATCAGTCAGATCACCACTATAGTCATATTCCCAACGATCTGTGGTATTAAAATCTGGATTTTCAATCCATTGAGCATTCTTAGATTCTCTTGTCCAGAATGCAGGAGTATTTTGAGATAGAACGGGATTTAATTCAATATATGATTTCTGAATTGAAGTGTTTGGTAATTGAATATTTGAAAAACCCATAGGCAACATAAATCCACATATTAAAGCTATTAGGATTAGTAGAGTTTTCGTTGATATATTTGATGTTCCTCTATTTTTTGGAGGACTCTTAGGAGTTTTACTACTAGCAGGTGGTTTCTTTGATGGTTTACCACGCAAATAAGTTGAAGAACTTC
The DNA here is from genome assembly GCA_048941385.1 of Promethearchaeota archaeon. GTDB lineage: Archaea > Asgardarchaeota > Lokiarchaeia > Sigyniarchaeales > SOKP01 > Loki-b32. The sequence goes on along the minus strand of JBHLNR010000057.1, from coordinate 4,881 downwards.
CTAATTCTTTTTTAAATAGTGTCTTAAAGGCAGATTCTCGATTCTTAATAGAAATTGATGGTGGATTTGATTTGTTTAGTGATTTTTTATATTTTCGTACTTTTCTCACACTTCGGGGGTATTTTAAAACTCTCTGGTAGTAAATAAAGTATCCTGCCAAACCACCAGCAATAATTAATCCTACTATTAATAATATTTGGAAGAGGTTATTTTCCTCAGTAAGCGTATAGTAATCATAAGAGATATCAAGAATAACATTATCAATTATAACATCAAATGCTTCATTTAAGCCGAATTCATCTGCAAGGGAAACCTGAATTGAAAGGTTTATCTCTTTATCTATTGGAATTAATTGAGTTATATCAATGCCCTCTCCCCTAACACTTTTTAAGATTGTATCGATTTCACTTAACTTGAATGTTTCAGAATGCTCCTGATCATTAACAAATATTTTAATTTCTGAATTAGGTGATAGAATTATTGGCCAAGATTGATTAATTCTATAATCAAAATTAAGCATTGCGTCACTTATTTCAACAATACCGTCACCGCTTTCGATTTCTTCTCCTTGATATATCCATGATGCTGCTGTCAATTGATCAATTCGTTTTACATAAGAGATATTGAGGTCACAAGTTTTAATATAAATGTCTTCAAAGATATCCATATCAGAACCAATATTATCCTCACAATTAATTTCTACACCTATACTGATTGTAAAATTATTATAATCAGATTTTAAAACCTGGTTTAAATAAAAAATTAAATCTTCCATCTTTTCAGGTTCAAAGGTGGTATCTGTAATATTATCATATGAATGTTGACCCACATCAGTTCCGAGATCTTCAGGTTTAAACTCTGCCACTCTATAACTTACATTTTTTTGAATATCTGATAAAACAACATAAAAAATTATATAGTCTCCCTCGCCAAAATAAGTGGAGTAATAATCACCAGGTGCTTCAATTCCACCCCAAGGGTAAGGGAGTGTATATGGATCTTTACCTTCTCCTGGATATGCCCTTACTGTGGCATTAACTTTAACTTTTAGAGATGCAGATGTTATAATATAATCAGACATATCATGGATTAAAGTAATGTTTTTATCCCATTGCACAGATGCTTTTTGAAAGGGATTTAATGGTGTACCTGAGGATTCATTCCAAATGTGAGCAGTCCAGCAACCATAATTAGTAATATTATGAAGGGGTTGATTAGCTTTCCTCCTTGGATAAACGGGAATTTGAGGATTTGTTGAATTTATCCATCCTGGAGAAGTTAATGAATTGTTTATTGTACCTGATACTATTTCATAATTGGTGACTTGCTCTCCTTGAATTATATAATGAGCTTCTTCATTTAGTAAATTTGTAGAAATATCAGTTGTATCTCCTTGGAATTGTGTAGTCCAATTAAGACTTGAAGAAAAATCCGAGTTTTGAATCAACTGTATGTTATAGGTTCTTTTTGACCATTGTTCAGCTGAAATATTAGGATATGGCTCAAACTTATCGATTGGTACATTTTTCGAAGGATTTTGGGTAGAAATTGAAAATAGAACAACTAGAAAAAAGAATATTGAGAGTATTTTTATGATCTTATTATTTTTAGATTTCATAGTTTAACAAGTCATCCAATTTGGAGGTTATAATATAAAATCTATATTCTTAATTAAATAAGTTACTTAAGGTGTTATTATTTATAATTTCTAAGGTGTTCACAATTAATAACTACCATACTCCAAATTTCACAAACAATCAGCTTAAGGACTGGATTACTAATAAGAAGTATAATAGAAAAGATTTAAAATATAAGTTTCTAATCACTTTTTATCTAAATTATCAACTAATTTATCGAGTTCTGTTTTTTTTTCAATGGAACTCTCAATTAATTGATCAGAAGTCATTTCCTTTTCGAGTTTTTGTTGTTGTTTGATTTTTGATCCTCCTAATTCTGCTGCTTTTCCTGTTGATTCGGCACCCTTCAGTTTTATTAATCTTGAACTCTCTGCTAGTTCTCTATTATAAGATTTATTAAATCCTGATTCTCGGGGTATTATTACTACTTGAGGTTCGTTCTTTCTATTTAAAGTTCTCTTGTATTTTCTTACTTTTCTTACAGGTCTTGGGTATTTCAAGACCTTTTGATATGCAATAAGGTAACCACCTGTAATAGCAGTTACTATAATAGCAAAAATTAATAATGCTGCAAAAAACCATGGTTCTGAAATGCTATCACTAGTAATCTCAATATAAAATACTGTAAAGAAAACATCATCTATAGAAATTGTAATATTTTGATCTAAAGTGAATTCATCTGCTAAAAAGATCTGAATTGAAAGAGTTATATTTACATCTTTTAGAATTAGCGAAGTAACATCAAATCCTCCTTCTTTTGCTTGTCGAAATGAAGTGGTAGATGTACTTAATTTTATAGTCTCTAGAAGTTGATTATCATTGATTAATACTCTAAGCTCAGAATTAGGAGAAGATGCAACAGGCCAAACTCTATCAGCTTTATAATTAAAAGAGAGATTTGCATGAGTTATTTGAATATTGTTTCCTGAAATTTCATCTCCAGTTTGGTCCCATGAAATTGTTGTAAATTGATCGATTTTCTTTTCGTAACTGAACGTTAAATTAAAACTTCTTATAATTAAAGCGTTCCATCGATCTATATCAACGCCGATTTCGTTGTCTTCACAATATATGTCAATTCCTAAAGTAATTGTAAAATTGTAACCTTCAGTAGCTAAAGCAGATGTTAAGATGCTAATTAAAACATTTTCTGGAACAACACTCATTAAACTATCTGTATAGTTACTAAAAGAAGGACTATCCCGCCCTAATTCACCTGTATTATTATAAGCTACTTGAATTGGTGGAAAAGTTTGCTCTGTATCTGAAATTGCAGCATAGAATTCAGTATAATCACCAGTAGAATACGCATCGAGATCGTCATCACCAAACCTATCAATTCCTTCACCGCCGGTTGGTAAGGCATGTGGTGAAACCGAAACAGTGGCATTAAACACAACTTGAAGTGATGCTGATGTAATAATATAGTCCCTCATATCAACAGGCATGGTAATTGTCCTCTTCCAATGCACACTAGGTCTATTTCGAGTTTGATTTATATCTTCGTGCCATAAATGTGAAACATGACAACCAGATGAATTTATATCATAACGATCTGGTAAAATAGGTAAATCAGGATTTTGAAAGGCTGTCCAATCGGTATCATTGAGAGGTTCATCAATTCTAATCTCGCCTATATCTCCTATCAGTTCATAATTCGCTTGATTTAGATCAATATATCCTTTAACATCACGAGTATCCCCCGCAACGACAGAATTCCATGGAACCCCTATTCCTTCAAATGTAGGATTTTCAAATGTAATATTGTGATGGGTTATTCCTGCAGTTTGCAGTTTTTCTAAGTATCTACCATCTTGTAAAGTTTTAAAATTTGATATCGAAAGAAAGGTGTTAAAACATAAAGGAATTAGTAAAAATAATGAAGTTATGAGCAGTATTTTTATGGTTTTTTTTCGATTCATTAATATTCATACCTCCATTATAATCATTATTTTATTTCACCTTGAGGTGATGTTTTAGGCACCTTAGTCGGTGTAGCCACTTCACTTGGTTTTCCTCTCAAGTAACCAGATGTGTTATGCAGTTCCTTATTATATTCGTTTTCAAAAGCTTTCTTCTGGGCGATAATTGGCATAGAGGGTGCTCCTTTTCTCAGGGTTCTCCTATACTTCCTTACTTTTCTTACTTGTTTAGGATATTTCAAAATTCTTTGATACAAAATTAGATAAGAAGCAAGAGCTAAACCAATTATGCACGAAATAATTAAAAGAATGAGAAATATTAATGGTTCTTCAGAAGTTTTAGAAATTATTTCAATATAAGTAATTTGAAAAAATACATTATCAATAGAAATCGTAATATCCTCATCTAATCCAAACTCATCAGCTAAATAAACTTGGATTGAAACACTAATATTCACATCTTTCGATATAAATGAAGTTAAATCTATATTATCTTGATATGCGCTTTTAAATGTCTCTTCCGCTGCGCTTAATTTAATAGTCTCATTATATTGTTTATTGTTAACGAAAAACCGAATTTCTGAGTTAGGGGAAGAAATATAAGGCCAAGGTTGACTGATTGTGTAATTAAAGTTAAATTGAGAGTTAGTTATTTGGATGTTTTCTCCCGTGATTTGGTTTCCCACTTGTTCTAAAGAGACAGTGGTAAATTGATTAATTTTCTTTTTATATGTAAAAGATAAATTAAAAGATCTCATTATCAATGAGTTCCAAGTATCAATATCAACATTATATTCATTGTCTTCACAATAAATATCAATACCTAAAGTTATTGTAAAATTATAGTAATCTTCTTCTAAGACAGTAGTTAAATACGAGATTAGAACATCTTGTGGAACAGGTTCTAGTAAAGTATCTGTATAATTATTTATTTCAGGAGAATCTTGTCCAAGATCTGTTGTTTGATTCTTTGCAATCAGAAATTCATTATTATTCTCAACATCAGAAATCAATGCATAGAATGTAGCAAAATCTCCAATCCCAAATTGTGTATCCGCAGGAGGATTCTGACCTTCAGTATAATCCCCTGGTCTTTCAATTCCATTTATATGAGGTTGTAATGGATTCGTCCCTTGAGCCGTAACTGTAGCGTTAAAAATAACTTCAAGAGACGCAGAAGTAATAATATAGTCATACATATTAACAGGCATGGTAATATTTCTTTTCCAGTGGATACTAGGGGAATTACGTGTTTGATCAACGCCCTCATCCCATTCATGATCAATCCATAAACCTGCTGAGCTGCTTCCATTATTATCTGG
>JBHLNR010000262.1:0-4394 GCA_048941385.1 Promethearchaeota archaeon | reverse complement strand
GATTATAAATTTGATATTCCCGTTTTATATTATTCAGAGTTATTATGTATTGCTTTAGGAATTGACATTCAAGAAATGATGAAGAAATATCATAAGACTAATGTAGATCCACTATTTGAAAAAATAAAAATAATCCAAAAGAAAAATGAGGAAATCAGAAAATATTTTGATCTTAATTTCTTGATTAAATGCTATTCATGTGGGGCGTGTGATAATGACTGTATTATTGCTAAAATGACTGATTTTAGTCCAAATAAAATCATAGGAAATCTTCTCAATGGAAAAATTGATGAAATAATTTTAGATCCGACTATTTGGATGTGTCTGGATTGTTATTTATGCTACGAGCTCTGCCCAATGAGAGTCGGACTTGTTGAAATTTTTACGATTTTAAGAAATTTGGCCACTCAGAGAGGTTATATAACTAAAGGATATGAAACAGAATTTAATAATTTCTACCAAAAAGGAATTATAGGAATGTTATCAAAAACAGCTCGTAAAAGAGTTGGTCTAGAGTATAAAAATCCTGATCTTGGGGATTTAAGAGAATTATTCAATATAATAGATAGAGAAAATGTCAAACGAGATTCTTAAATTAAAATAAGGTGATATGATATGAGATGGGAAAATTATACTTCATTACCCGAAAGATTTAGGAATCAAAGAGTGTTTGATGGATGTGGTATAACTGGATTCATTAATATTGATGGAACCAGAGTTTCAGGGGAAAAAGTTATTGATATGCTATGTATTTTAAAAGAAAGGGAGAATGGACTTGGAGCGGGGTATGCTGCCTATGGAATCTACCCAAATTATAAAGATTATTATGCTTTTCATCTTCTTCTTGACGATGAAAGCGCTAAAACAAGAGTTTTAGATTATCTCAAAAAAAGTGGTAATCTTGTTCATTCAGAACCAATTCCTACTAATACACCAAGTAATGTTGATAAACCTCCTCTTATTTGGAGAGCATTTTTTGACCCTGAAAAAAAAAATAATCAAAATCCCGATGAAACAATAGTTGAAATTGTAATGGATATTAACGTTAATATAGAAAATGCTTTTGTTATGTCTTCAGGGAAAAACATGGGTGTATTTAAGGGGAATGGATGGTCTCATGAAATAGCAGATTTTTATAAAATATCAGAATATAAAGCTTATATGTGGTTAGCACATTCAAGATTTCCAACAAATACACCCGGATGGTGGGGAGGAGCACACCCATTTAATCTTTTAAACTGTTCTGTTATACATAATGGAGAAATAACTTCATATGGTACTAATAAGAGATACTTAGAATCATTTGGATATAAATGTACATTACAGACTGATACAGAAGTTATTGCATATTTAATTGATCTTTTATGTCGAAAACATAAAATTCCGTTATCTATAGCCACCATAGCCTTAGCACCCCCCTTATATGAAGAAATTGAAAAATTAGACAAAAAATTTCAGTTAATATATAAAAATATTCGAGCAACTTATAGAAGTGCTATGCTAAATGGTCCATTTTCAATCGTTGTTGGATATTCAAACCCAATACCAACCATGATTGGATTATCTGATCGAAAGAAATTACGACCATTGGTTGTTGGAATCTCTCAAGATGAAAACACTGTCTACATGAGTAGTGAAGAAGCATCTTTTAGAAGACTAATGCTTTCAAATAATGATTTCTATTTAAAAGAAATTTGGCATCCTAAAAGTGGTACCGCTGTTATCGCAAAATTAGGGAAAGGATTAATTAGAAATGGACTTGAAATCCCCATAAAAAGGAACAACCTATTACAGGTGGAGGTGTGTTAAATGGCAATAGCACACGAAATTATTTCACATTTTAAAGTAAACATCAATAGAGAAGACTGTAAACAATGTAAGAGGTGCATTAACAACTGTTCTTTCGGTGTTTTTTCCTTTAGCGGAGAAAGAATCATTGCTGAACATTCTAAATGTGTTGCTTGCCAGAGATGTGTTGTAATGTGCCCAGGGAAGGCAATCCATATCTCTCAGAGTGAATCATATTTACCTCCTCATGGGAATTACACAAGAAAAATCCGTAATATCATTTGGGCTCAATCGGGTAGTGGAGGTGTGTTGCTATCTGCTACAGGAAATGATAGACCCATTAGATCGATATTTGATGATCTACTTCTCGACGCTTGTCAAGTGACTAATCCTAGTATTGATCCACTTCGTGAATCTATTGAAACTAAGATATTTTTTGGCCGAAAGCCTGAAAAGCTTGAATTTTCCTTGGAATCTGAAGATTTCAATGATATAACCCTTAAAACAGATATTCCTCCCAATTTTGAAATTGATATGCCAATTATGGTCGGCCATATGAGTTTAGGATCAATTAGCTATAATGCTTGTCAAGCAATTTATCAAGCAGCAAAGGAGTTAAACATTATAGCAGGCTCGGGAGAAGGTGGATTACATCCTGATTTCTATGAGTATGCTCCAAATATTATTACCGAGGTAGCTTCAGGTCGTTTTGGAGTTGATATTAATTATTTACACAATGCTGCAGGTATAGAGATAAAGATTGGTCAAGGTGCAAAACCAGGACATGGAGGTCATTTGCCAGGTGAAAAAGTTACTAATTTAATTTCTCAAACCCGAGGGATTCCAAAAGGAAGTGATGCACTATCACCTTATCCTCACCATGACATCTATTCAATTGAAGACTTAGCCCAATTAATAGCAGCTTTGAAGGAAGCAACAAGATATAAAGTTCCTATTGGTGTGAAAATAGCAGCAGTTCATAATTCAGCTCCAATTGCAGTAGGTATCGTAAGAGGTGGAGCAGACTTTCTAACTCTTGATGGTTTCAGAGGAGGAACAGGAGCTGCTCCAAGAATTATAAGAGATCATGCGGGGATTCCTATTGAATTAGCTGTCGCTGCTGTTGATCAAAGACTTCGAGAGGAAAATCTTCGAGAACAAGTCACGTTAATTGCTGGTGGCTCAATTCGGTATTCTGCAGATTTAATAAAAGTTATAGCTTTAGGGGCTGATGTAGCGATGTGTTGTCTACCAGTATTAATAGCAATGGGATGTCGAGTCTGCCAACAATGTTTTAGAGGTCTTTGTTCATGGGGAATTGCTACTCAACAAGAACATCTAGTTAAAAGATTGGATATAGATATTGCTAAAAATAGAATAATAAATTTATTTCATTCTTGGAATGAAGAATTAAAAGAAGTATTAGGAGCGATGGGTATTGATTCTGTGGAATCCCTTCGCTCAAATAAGGATCGATTGAGATATATTGGTCCAAATCCGCATATTGCGGAAATTTTAGGAGTAAAACATGCAGGTGAATAATATTATGATTGTAAATGAATCTAAAACAGAACTTTATGAAATTGGATTAGACAAATTAATAGAGATAAATGCTGCTCCATTTGGAGATCCACTTGATTATAAGGAACTTAACAATAGGATTAATAATGCAATTCATACAAAATATAGAAAAATTGTTTTAAATAATGTTTGTGGTCAGAGATTTATAGGTGTTGCTTTACAAGGTGATATTGAGATAACTATTAATGGTATTCCTGGTAATGATTTGGGTATTTTCATGGATGGTCCAAAAATTAAAGTTAATGGAAATTGTGAGGATCAATCTGGGAATACCATGAATCGAGGGACAATAATAATTGATGGCGATGGAGGAGATGTCTTGGGATTATCTTCAAGGGGTGGAAAACTTTACATAAAAGGAGACGTAGGTTATAGAGTTGGTATCCATATGAAGGAATATGAAAATCAGTTCCCCGTTATTGTAATTGGTGGTACGGCTCAAGATTTTCTTGGTGAATATATGGCGGGTGGGAAAATTATTGTACTTGGCTTGAAAATTCTTCAGGATGGTGGTATAATTGACAATCCTCAATCAATTTGTGGAACTGAATTAGGCACAGGAATTCATAGAGGAAGTATATATCTTCGTACAGAAGAAAATATTGAGGATAGATTGGGAATTGGGGCAAAACTCGCTGAGCTTTCAGAAGAAGAGAATAAAGAAATTTACCAATATATAGTTGAATTTTGTAAGATCTTCAATATTCCATTAGATTTTGTCTTAAATAAAAGTTTTAAAGTTATAAAACCAATTTCAAAAAGACCCTTTGGTGGAAATTATTGTAAACATCTTGTATAACCTATTCTTCATTTTTTAAAATTGTTCAGTTTGAATCATTAAGTTTTAATATATGAAAAAAAAAAATGAAACATTGTTCAACAAAAATATTCAACTTTTTAATATTTGTTTAATAAAATGATCTAATTACATCAAGAGAATAGTGTGTTTTATCTTTTTTTTAATAAATTGTTTAACTAAAGTTTATAAAGATCAAAACCCAATAAAATATAAAAACAATGGGAAT
>JBHLNR010000261.1:0-4422 GCA_048941385.1 Promethearchaeota archaeon | reverse complement strand
AAATTGAAGCCGGGACTTTGATGAAATCCATAAATAAAACCCGCTGAAAACGCATCTCCTGCCCCTGTTGTGTCTATAACATTATCAATTTTAATAGCCGGGATTAAATCAGCAATCTCAGGTGTTACAATTAAAGCTCCGCTTTTACCCATAGTTATTATGATTGCGCTTACTCCAGAAGAGAAAATTTTATTAGAATCTTCTTTAACGGTCTTAGGGTTCAAAATCTTTTTCTTGAACTTAGTAAGTATTTTGAATTCTCTCTGGGATATTATTAAAACATCAATTGCTTTTATAAGATTTTCTATCTTTGGTAAACTTTGCTCAATTATCAACATTCCAGGATTAAGAATAATTGGAATTTTGTTTTTTTTTCCAATTAATGCGGCTTTAATGAAAGACTCGATATTTTTCAAACTACTTAAGAAAAGGAGATTAGTGTTTGTTACTTCCTCTTCTATGATATCCTCTTCAGATAGATAATTCGCAGCTCCACTATATGCATATATCCTTCTTTCTCCTTCTCTATCCAATGCGACATAAGCAGTCCCCGTGTCGAACTCGTCTGAATATTTTATTAACTTTGTTTCAACATTTCCTTCCTTAAAATCATCAATAATTTTAGATCCAAAAATATCATTTCTCCCTAATTTTCCAATAAAGGCGGTTTTTAATCCTAATTTGGCACATGCATAAGCCGTATTAGCAGCAGCACCTCCCGAAAATAAACTTAAATTAGAAACAAAAACCTCGTCATCCTTTTCAGGGTATCTATCAACTTGAGCAACCATATCAACAAGAGCGGCTCCTATACAAATGACATCAAAAATATTAATCACCCTTGATAATCTTAACTATAAGTAAAAGAACCAAATTCGGAGCTAATCGTAATAAAATTTTTGTTCTTCTCGGATGACTTCTCACAATACCCGATAATTTTAGACTGAACATTATACTTTTTAGCTATCTCTATTATTTCTTTTGCGTATACTTCTTTACAGAATAATTCCATCCGATGACCCATATTAAAAACACTAAACATTTCTTTCCATTGAATTTCTGATGAATTCTGAATAAGTTCAAATATTTTTGGTAAAGTGAATAAATTGTTTTTGACATATTTGATACCTTTACCATAGTTTAGATTCTTTGTTTGGCCTCCTCCCGTATTATGAATTATTCCATGAATATCTGATCTATATTTATCTAGAACTTCCACTAAAATTGGTGCGTATGTTCTTGTAGGTGACAATAATGCCTTCCCAATCGTTAAATTATGCCCTTTTAGTTGATCTGTAAGCTGATACTTACCAAAAAACAGTAGATTTTCCTCAATATTATGATCATAACATTCAGGATATTTTTTAAAATAATCATGAGAAAGAACACCATGTCTGGCTAGGGTTAATCCATTACTACCGATTCCACTATTATACTCTTCCTCGTACAGTGCTTTTCCAAAACTAGCAAGACCTACTATTACATCATCAATTTGAATATTATCTGTGTTGATAATATCCTTTCTCTTCATACTAGTGAATACAGAGGCATCTAATAAAACAGTCTTAACCACATCACCAACATCAGCAGTTTCCCCTCCACACATAATTACATTCAAACCAAGTTCTGTTAGCCGTTCGCTATACTTATAGTATTCATCGATAATCGTTGCAATAATCTCTCCTGTTATTAGTTTACTGTTTCTCCCAAGATTATTCGATAGAAACATGCTTCCCGTCGCGCCTACACATAAGATATCATCAATATTCATGATCATTGCATCTCGAACGACACCCCGGAAAATATCTATATCTCCAATTTCCTTATAATACATATAGGCTAGACTCGATTTAGTTCCCGCTCCATCAGCATGGAAAACTGAACAATAATCTTTACGGTTGTTTACATCCTTTACGATTTTACAAAATGAACCAGGAAAAAGACCTTTATCTAATTTTTCGATAGCTTTGTGGACATCTTCTTTTTTAGATGAAACCCCTAATCTAGAATAAATGTCTTCGTTAGAATCCATTTTTGTTAGTTAAAAATTATATTTATTTTCAAGATATTTTACCAAATTCTCTACTTGATCTACTGCTTTTCCTATATAATCATGTGGATCAAACAATTTAGATAACTCTTCTTTTGAGAACAGATTATTTATTTTTAGGTTTTCAAAAAGAATATCATTCATATACCGGTTCTCTTTCCGGGCTAATATCGCTGACTGTCTTAGAAGTTCATGCCCTTCCTGTCTCCCAATTCCTTTATCCACAAGTTGAACCATTACTTTTTCGGTTAAACATGCCCCTTTTGTGAGATTTAAGTTTTCTTCAATTTTGACCACATCGAACTCTACACCTTGAAGATTATTCAATAAGCCCTTTATCATATAATCTAAAAGAATGAAATTCTCAGCAAAAATAACTCTTTCTGAAGCTGAATTTGTTATATCTCTCTCATCTTCTAAAATAATATTGTCTAAAGCTGGGATAACATTTGATTTAAGTATTCTTGCCAAACTACAAATCCTTTCAGATTTATGGGGGTTTCTCTTATGTGGCATGGTACTACTTCCCACTTGCTTTTCTTTGAATGGTTCAAACATCTCAGCTATTTCATTTCGCTGAAGAATACGATTTTCTCTCGCTATTTTTGCTAATGTCTGCCCTATTAATGAAGTTAAAAAAATAACCTCAGCATGACGATCCCTTTGAACTACTTGGTTTGCTATAAGCACAGGATTTAAATCGAGTTTTTGCATAACAGATTTTTGGATCTCAATCCCTTTATCTTCAAAACTTGCCATCGTGCCTACAGCACCAGACATCTTCCCAAAAGATATACGTTCTAGAACCTCAGATATGCGCTCAAGATGTCTATCTATTTCATATGCCCATACTCCAAATCTCATCCCGAAAGTTGTAGGTACTGCATGTTGTCCATGGGTCCTCCCGATGCATACTAGACCCTTTCTTTCTTTTGTAATCTTAACTAGAGTTTTTAACAACTCCAGTAAGGAATTTTTGACATAATTTAAAGCTTCTCTTAGCTGTAATGCCATGGCAGTATCTTCAATATCATAACTAGTAGCACCAAGATGAATATATTTACCTGAATCTTCTTCACATTGCTCTGTTAAACCTTTGACCATTGCCATTAAATCATGATGGATCTCATTATCGATTTCTTTCACTCTTTCTAATTTAACGTAGTTTAGATTTGCTTTCCTTTGGATTTCTTTTGCTGCTTTGTTGGGTATATTGCCTAATTCAGCATGTACTTCCGCCAAAACAGCCTCTACTTTCAACCAATTTTCTAATTTTTTTTCTTCAGTGAATAAATCAGCAATTTCAGTCCTATATCTTGTTTCGATAGGATGAATGAATTTATGACCCATAATTTCTACTTTATTTTATTGCTTATAATTAAGATAATGATGCATCAAGAAATATATCTTATTTTATTTAAGATTAAATAATTTGATAAATAAACAGTACCGAGAGCATTAAAAATTAGTAAATCTTTTTGCTAATTTAGCTTAAATTTTGTTCTTCATTTAATTGTTTTTGTATGTACAGTAAACAAAAATACTTTTTTTATAGATGTTATCGATGTGGGGAGTGGTACTACACAAACCGAGTTATAAAAACCAAAAAATGCTGGAACTGTAATCATTCATTCTCCTTTAAAAATTCTACAAAGTTTTCTAAAAATTGTACCTCAAGGGGCGCTATCTCTATTATTAAAGAACTGAAAACTAAGAATTGAAGGGACTTTTGAAAGATATATCTAAACCTAAGTAGATTACTTAAAAAACAAAGGTATTTAAGATAATTTTCTACAATTCTTTTAAGAAACATCTTTAACCAACTGCCATTATAATTATATTGAAACTTAAATAAACCTGAGTAACTAAAATGGATTTTGATGATGATTTAAAGGCAATAGATGAGAAATTAATAAGAGAATTATCTAAAATAGCTGATGATAAAGTTGAATATTGGGATGTCAGATCGGGACTAAGTCATGGTGCAACCCTAGATTTTACGGATTTAAAGAGTAAAGAAATTTCCTCTCATTATATTACTGAATGTGGAATTAGAGCCTTTATTAATGGAGGTTGGGGTTTTTGTGTTTTAAAAGATCTTAATAGAAAAGCAATAATAAATGGATTTCAGAAAGCAATCAAACTAGCTAGATTATCAGAATCTTTATGTAAACAAAAATTCAAAATTGTAGAAAGAGATCCTTTAATTAAAGATTTTAAGGTATACATTCAAAAGAAGTTAGAGGATGTAGATATCGAAGAGAAGATAAATTTGGTTAAAAGTCATGAGAAAATAGCTTCTGACTATTCTTCGAAGGTAAAAAATACTCATACTTTGTATATTGATGGGCATGCTAACAGTCTGTTGATTA
>JBHLNR010000260.1:0-4430 GCA_048941385.1 Promethearchaeota archaeon | reverse complement strand
AATATTTCAACTGAATATGCATAGATCATAATGATATATAAATAGAGATTATTAGGAAAAGGCAAAGTGGCTATTAAAGCTATAGTAATGCCAATAAAAATTAAAAAGACAATCAACGCTTCTCGAAGAGAGATGATATCAGCAGATAGTGGTCTCTCTTTAAATGGTCTCCAATATTTCGTAAATTCATTATCATCTCCTAATTTATCTATTTTTCTGTCGATAATATCATTAAGCACCATTCCTGCTTCAAACCCAAACAAGCCTATGAAAAATACAATTATTAATAATGGTAAAGAAAAATAATTGTTATCTCTAAAGGCTAATAATAACCCTGAAATGAATAACAAAGGCCATACTATCGCAAAATGTGCTCGAGTTAAGTCTAAATAAGCTTTTAATTTTGTCTTAAATGTCATATTTTCTCACATCTTATAGTATTTATCTTATTGAATTAATTTCTAATTTTATTTATATTATTGGTTTGATCTTGCCTACCGTTACTTTTCATCATTTTTCTCCCCAATGCATCAAAAAATCGCCCAGCAATCTTCATCAGCGGATTTAGGTGGATATCATAGTAATATGCTGTCTTCAGCCAATCATTTTCCTGAAAATACTCGACGTCTCGCGGAAACACATCCATGTAACTTTTTGAAGTTATCCCTGATCGTCTAAACCGGAACATCATGAGCTCCTTCCAAGATGGAACGGGAAATCTGTTTTTTTCTCCAATTACTTGAAACTGATTAACTGCAGTATTGATTTTCTTACTGATCGCATTTTTCTGTGCTATTGTTTTCTCTCCTGGTGCCATTGTTAAGCGTAAACCAGGAATTATATTGAATCCCCAAAATTGCATAGCATTTGCTAGGTACTTAGCTACATCTTTATCACCAGAAAAGGCTTGGGTTGAAATGGACATAAACCACTTACCAAAATAACATGGTCGGTGCATTATATAAGCTGAACGTTCGATGAAGTTCTTTACCAGAGCAGAGACATGCAGAGCATAGACAGGAGTAGTGATAATGACAGCATCAGCATCTTGCATCATAGCATGAATCTGTAGTATTCCATCCTTATTAGGACATCTATCCTCGCCAAACACAACACAATTCCCACATCCCCGACAGAGTTCCAAACGCTCTTGGAATAAAAATATGTGTCTTACTTCGATTTCAATTCTATTCTCGAGCTCTTTCAGGAACTCCATGGTAGCATCGTAAGTCTGGCCCTTGTGCGGACTACCATGAATTGTAAGAATTTTCAACATCATGTTTTCACCTATAAATTTGGACAAAGTACTATTTTTTTGGTAGTCCCTTTACGTGTATAAAAAACAACTAACATTTTTTTCACTATTTATTATATTCTTGTACTAGTTTGATACCAAAGTCTTTGCATTTTGGAAGGTCCTCATTTGCTATAGGTCCTTTCATACCATCCACTTTTATAGATAACCCCGGACTTAGTTTTTTTAATTCTGGCATCTTTTCATTGATCTGTGTCTCCATTTTATCCAACATATGCTTATAAGAGCATATTCCTTCTTCTATAGTCTCAGAATCATCTCCCATATAAGTATCAAAGAAAGCATATGCATTTACCTTTAGTGGAGATTTTGGAAGTCTATTAATAAACTTCTTTATAGAACCTACATGCTTTCCAAAATGAATTGGAGATCCTATTAAAATTACGTCATAGGAACCATTTTTTTTAAGATTTACATCTTTTACATTATTAACTAATACTTCATTACCCTGAGTAGAAGTGATTCCTTCAGCAATTAATTTGGCTACTTTTTCAGTATTGCCATATTTTGTATAATAAGTTATTAAAACTTTCACTCTAGACCACCTTTTTTAATATTATTCTTATTCTTAAATTATATTTCATTCTTGTAATTTGTACAATTTTTATATTAGATTCTTTTTTTTAGATTTTTTCTAACTTTTTAAAAAAGAATTGTCAATCTTCTAATAATACAATTCAGAATATAAACTTTCTGTTTTTTTTCTAATATATTAAAGTATTATTGGATAAAATACAAAAAAATAGTGAATTATTACAAAGTTTCCTAAAAGTTTAATATCTTAAAAAATATTATTTAATTATGGATGATCTAGATTTTAAAATTATAACAAAATTGCAGGAAAATGCTAAATTATCTTATAAACAAATAGCCAAGATTTTAAAATCTCCTACGAGTACTATTCACTTTAGAGTTCAAAAAATGATAGAAGAAAAAATAATTGTAAAATTCACTTCTATTATAGATGTAGGAAAACTTGGTTATGAAACCGTAGGTTGGGTTGGTTTAACTATAGATCCTTTAAAGACAGAAGAAATAGCAAATAAAATAGCTTCTTTTGAAGAAGTAAGAATGGTATCTATTACAGCTGGTGCTCATAATCTTGTTGTTCAAATTTTATCAAAAAATGAAAAGGAACTCTGGAATTTTATCCGAGAGAATATTCAAACGATTAATGGCGTACAAAACCTTGATGTTAGTTCTTCTTTAAAGATTTTTAAATGGGATACCTACTATTTTTTTAACATTCCAGAATAAAAAAAATAAGATTTCTTAAAGCTTATCATTCATTTCCATATAGAAATCCAATAATTCTAAGCCTTTTATAGTAATTTGCAATGTAAAATATAATAAAAAGAAATATCATCGAAATTTGGATTAGATAAGAATGAAATAGAAACCTTCTTAAAAACGGATGAACCTTTCGATACGGTACAAAAATCCTTAAAGGAATTAAGAAAGTATGGAATAAATGGTGTTCCTTCTTTTATTATTGGAGATAAACTAATCGTTGGAGCGCAACCTTACGAGATTTTTAAAAAAGCTATAAATGAAATATTGAATGAGAAATCGAAGTAAAATTGAATTACTAATTTTAAAATATGAATATTTTTTTTAAATGCTTGTTCTGATTAAATTTGTTCGTTTTGACCTATCGGATATCATCACATAGATTAACTCAAATTATTAAAAAAAAAAAGAATTTTATTATAGTTTATAATTATTAGAAATTCAGATTCCTTAGATTTGGAAATTTACTTCAACGAATTTATTCGCTTTAACATACACTTCCTGTTCAACATTATAATCTGGTAATTTAACCACATACATTGCTCCTTTTCCCGTATGTTTATAGTGGAAAAAGTAGAAACCATCATCGTCAGTGAAAAGCGTTGTAAGTAAGTTATTATCCGGGTCATAAATCTCCACTTTTACATTTGCAATGGGTGTATTACTTCCGTCTAAAACTAATCCTGCAAATCCTGGATCGTGTTTGAATACATTTATATTTTGAATCACTTCATCGTCTATAGGCATATTATAGAAACTATAAGAGAATTGATAATTTTCATAGTTATATATATACAAATCATCAAAATCATTTTCGGTATCAATTCCTTGATTTATAGCATTATCATAGGCATCCTTTATAAACCCTACTTCCTTCTTTAAGCCATAATCTAGATGAATCGTCACATAGATTAATCCTGATTCAGGTACATTACCATCGATAGAAATCTCTAGTCCGTTATCACTTAGAATTTCTATAACGAAATTACATGAGATCTCATTTGAGGGAATAAAACAACCCTCTGGACCAATTGAGACATAGCTATAAATGTGAATTGGGTTAGCTCCTTGTGTTTCAAATGGATACGGAATATTTATTGTGAGAGGTGCTTCTGAACCAGGAGTTCCTGCAAAGAAAACATTATAATAGAATTGACCGGGATTACTCGCTGTAAGTTTATATGTGCTATGAGACGGATCAAGAGGATTCTGAGTGAATATCAATCGAAATTGCTGACCCTCTAGATCATCATTAATATCAAAATAACATAAGTCACTGGTTGTTATTTTGCTTAGGGGTAATGCTAGATAATTACCTATAATTGTTAATGGTTCAGTAACAATAAAGGGCGATCCCGGACCATCTACGCTCGTTAGCCAAAACTGTTTATCAATAACTGAACTCAAAACTGGATTACTATAGGTATAGGAAATTTCATCTCCTGCATCAAACCAAGTAGTATATGGGAGATTTTCTGTATTCTTAGTAGTACTATCAAAAGTAACTACTAATTCACCATTAGCAGTACCATCTAATCCCACTTGATCAAAAGTGATTTCATATTGAGTTACATAGGTTCCAGTTAATGTCGTAGGTTCAGTTATAGTTATAGAATTTTGACCAACGGGATCAACGAGTCTAAATTGCTTTCCTAGATCACTGCTTGCTACAAAATCCTCAAATTCATAAGTGACAACAGCAGTGTTTCTTACCATCATCACATAAGGTAAAGCTTCATAGTTAAGGGATATTGGATCATCGACTGTTACTACTAATTCACCTAAAGCTGAAATATCTAAACCTGTCTGTATAAACTTGATTGGA
>JBHLNR010000259.1:0-4450 GCA_048941385.1 Promethearchaeota archaeon | reverse complement strand
TGAATTATTATAAAAAATAATCGAAATATCTTATAGAAGTTAAAAAAATTTAATTGATAAGAGTTATTCACTCTTATTTATCGATTTTTTATAAGCCCACTCTAATAAAGGCATCATAGCATCTCTAACTTCGACACCATCCTGAGTTAATGAATATTCAACCTTTGGGGGTATTTCGTTAAAAAATTCTCTCTTTATTAAACCTGCTTCATTTAACTCTTTTAATCTATCTGAAAGTGTTTTTGGACTTATACCATTTATGTTTTTTAATAGATCATTAAATCTTAGCTTAGTAAAATTACTAATTGTACCAATAATCAGTAGTGCCCATTTTTTACTTATTATATTAATTATTCCCTCAACTGGGCAAAAACAAAAATTTAATTCACCTATATCTTTACATTCGCCATTACTTACTTTTTTAATAGTGCCTCACCATTTTCCTATTCACTATATCATTCAACACTTGCTATCTTAAATACTTTAGTATCTATATTTACTATAAAAAATAAAGTATTGGAGGTGATAAGAATAAGCGAGGATTCTCATCAAATTAAAGAAGTTAAAATTCAACCGGAACAAGAATCTTGTTCTTGTTGTTGTACGAGTCAAGAAAAAACAGATCTCGAGAAATTGGACCAAAAACCAATAGATTCAAATTAAAATCTTTTTTAGTTTCATACTTCATTAAAAAAGTATGAAACCCTTATTATTCAATTTAATTGATAAAATTGATTTTAACCGTTAATAAAAATCGCTTTATTTATCCAAAAATGACAAACAAATATAAAACCGACGTACTTAAGAAAACTTATGAAAATAAATAAAAAGGAGTGATTAAAATGACAGGACAAGAACCAGATCGGTTTTTTTATAACAATGAGAAATTTGAGCTTGTTGGAGTTAAGGGTAAAGGATTTCTCCTACCAAATGATATTGGAATAGAAACATATATGAGTGCTACTAGTTGTCGGAGAGGGTATATAATGAGGTATAAAATCGTCGAAAGTCAACTGGTTTTGGATGGTTTTTGGTTTAATTCAAAATCTGACGATCTCCCCGAAATTAATGGTAATAAACCCGTTAGTTTGTCAGAAGAAACAGCAGAGGAAGGAGATTATTTTCATGATATGTTTAAATTCGAATATAGAAATTTACAGAAACAAATACCGTTTAAGGGCAGTATCACATTAGCAAAAGATTTAATAAGATCAAAATATATTCACATGGGATTTCAAAGCCCGACAGCTTATAAAACTGTCTTAAAATTTGAATTTAAAGATGGAATAATCGTCAACGTGGAAGATCAATCAGAAGAAGCCAAAAAAAACAAAAGAAAAGGAAAGCGGAAAAATCTTTATTAATATTAATTATTATTATAGGATTTATCCTATTAGTTTATTCCGCTTCCAATGAAACCAAAGGTCTCCTAGTAATTGGACTGTACCGGGTATGAGAGCGATATAAGCACCCAAGATGATGTAAATTATCGATACCACCGCGTACCAAATGAGCGCTCCCTTTAGAAATGGTCTTATTGGATCCATACGAGGCATTGGATATAATAGAATCAGGCTTAGAATATTTATTGCAATGATGATAATCATCGAGACCAACGCATCAAAGTAAAAACTTTCAGGAAATTGTACATACCACAAAATTGCTAAGATTATGGCCAAAAGATTACACAGGAAAATCCATATCATAAAAATGGGAATAAAGGTTTTAGGAACATCTTTTCTTGCAAGTGTCATAGTATCATACAGGAGATCGTGCTTAAAAAACATTGAGATTATAATCCATTAGACGTTATACTCAAGAATTTCCGAGAGAAATAGGAGAGAAAATAAATATTTAAATCTGTGAATATATATCTTTAAATCATCCAAGAAGAAATCAATTTTTTTGGGGGGAAAATTGAAACGATCAAGAATAACTAGCTATCTGGCGATGATAAGTCTTGGATTGGTGTTTATTCTATTGCCGTTATTATATTTTCTTGAACCTGACTCTATTGATTTTTCATTAGGATTCATACTTCCTGGATTATTGGCTGGTTTTTTAATCTTCCCATCAATTGTGTGTTCGTATTTCGAACTTCAAGTATCAAAACATAATTTGAGATTCTATTCACCTCCTGAACGTCAATCAATAGGAAGAGTATTGAGTTTAATCTATGGTATTAGTTTTTTAATATTAGGCATAGTGATGGTCTCTGTGTTATCTGTAATTTCCGAGTTGGAATACCTAATTATCGTGGAATTGAGTTATTGTTCCTGGATTATTATTGGTATTTTAGGGATTGTAGGGGCTATATTGTATCGTGATACTTCAGGGACTCTCTCATCAGATGAGATTATCAAAAGGCGTAAAATTGGCTTCAGTGTGGTAATGATATATTGCATTCTTTTTGTAACAATGATACTAATTTTCAATGCAAATGTGCCATATTACCGAACGAGAAATGTAAAACAAGACGCATATGTTTATGAGTATCATCCTAATACTAATTATGGGCAAGAAAGTCAGATTTTTGTTGGAAACTATGAATTTGGTAAAACAGAAGCCTTTTATCAATTTGATCTATCTGGTCATTCAGATGAATTAAAAGAAGTAAATCTTGCAGTAAGATTCGATTTTGCTTCATACCCCGTTAACGTAGGCGCCTGCATAATTTTTGACAACTGGGATGAGACGAGTATAACGTGGAACAATAAACCAAATAAGACTGCATTATATGGTCATATTTTATGCGATGGATTTGATTTCAATGTCCCTATTAAGCCGAAATATTTTATCAACAATCAAATTACTATATGTCTTTATGGAATAGGAGGAGGAAGCGATGGATATTTATTAGGAAACTCTAAGGAGTCAAACGATGATAATCTTCCGCTTGTTTACTTAGATTATAAAGGTATAGACCCAAATTTTTATATTGGCTATATTATCGCATATCTAGTGATCTTTGCAGTATTAGGATTGTATCTAAAATATGCAGGAAAATTTTCTAATCCCTATCCCCGCTCAAGAACTCCTATACCCAATGAATTGCTACGTAGATATCAGTTAAATGAAGGTTTTAGACGTCGGACACCTCCCCCTCCCATTGCCCGTCCCTGGCGTGAAAACCGTTTACAATTTACAGATTTTTATAAACCAAAAGAGATATTTAAGATAAATGAGTTGGTTGATTTGAGATTAATCGGCAATAGAACTTATATTTATGTTAATAATAGGCGGTTAATGGTCTGTACTTTTTTATTGATAAATATCCCTAGCGATAACATTCGCGCTAGTGACGATATTAAATCGATTGATGAAGCTGCTGAATTTTTGGATAGATCTCTGGAGGGAGCTTCTCCATACCATTATATTTATAGAATCACTCCAGAAGAGGAGTTCAGGGCGCATTGCTCAAATATACAAGCTTTTTTCGAAAATGGATTGAATACAAATATATTGCACACAAATGTTGCGTTCCCTTTATTAAAGGAATTAGTCCGACAAGGATACGAACCAGCAAAAAAAGTATTCAAGGAAGAGATAGCAATAAGATTTAATGAAGGTACTAATAATTCAAGACGATTCCTATATTTAGGAGGATATCTCAATTATCTAAGTGAGGAAGAGAAACAATCGCTTGAAGGTTATGATCACTTTATTAAAAACTTGCCTTATGGAACATCTCCTCCGAGAGAATTGTTCCTAAGGGAAAGACTTTTACGAGAAAGACAAGCAATTTTAAGAGGATTGCGTGAAAGAGAGAATGCAATGCGTTATTTTCAGAAAATAGTAGTGTTTGGAGCCCCGGGAGTAGGTAAAAATACTTTAAGTCAAAAGTTTTTAACAAATCTCGGCCGAAATATGAGATCGACCATAGGGCTTAATTTTAGTACTAAAAATGTATTGGTTAATAACCAAAGGTTTGAATTACGTATTTGGAATATAATGGGTGGGGCAGAATTTAGACCTGTAAGGCCTCTCTTCTTACGTGGCGCAGTTGGGGGTATCTTTATTTACGATATAACCCGTAAATCTTCCTTAGATCAAATTGATGATTGGTTATCGGCAGTTGAACCCGGAATAAGAGAAATAAATAGATTTCCGATTATAGTTGTGGGAAATAAATCAGACCTTTCTGATAAGAGGAAAGTTCCCGTTGATGAAGCAATTAAATTCGCAAAGTCAAGAGGTGTGAATGGGTACATCGAGTGTAGTTTTCAAACGGGTAAAAACGTAGAAAAAATATTTAGAAGGCTCGTGAAATTAATCTTGAAAAATCAAGAGGAAAATATCTTGTTTTAAAAATTTTTATCATTTATTCTAACCTGTATCGAAAAAACCAGTGTGAAAATTTTTATTCAAGAATGCTTATTTTCAAAAATCTTCTGGTAGAGTTCCCCTCTGTCTTTTGGAGGGACAATCTCTTTTTCTCTTTGAAGAAGTT
>JBHLNR010000056.1:0-19172 GCA_048941385.1 Promethearchaeota archaeon | reverse complement strand
GCAGAAAAATTATTCTGAATTTTATTTAATGAATAAACATCATCTTGAACAAAAATTACCTTATCTGAAGGAATCTCACGGCTTTTGGCAATTTGAAGAACTTCATTATTTATATCAACAGCAGTGATAAACTTTGAGACAGATGCAATTGTCTTAGTCCAATAACCAGTTCCACAAGCAACCTCAAGTACTATATGACCGCTTAATAGATTTTTTAGCAACTTATGAAGCTTTTTTATATCCTTTTGGCGTTCAGGTCTCAAATACGTCTTATCATATTCATATGCTCTATCTGCATAATACTGCTCGATATCTTTATCAATTTTTCTTGACATTTTTATGCAATTTTAGGTTAACTATTACTATATATTATTGTTTTATCATATTTTATATTGAAATGAAAATTTTTCTAATTTTTGAGTATAACCCATTTTTTTTTATTTAAAAAAATGAAGATTACAGATGAAATTCAGTACCAGTGACTCCGATTGTATGTGATGGATGACGAGACATTATCTTATTGAAATTGAAGCCCGTACAGTGCATTCCACTTATAATTGAAGGATTCAAACTCTCAATAAATTCTACTTTTTTCTCAATTTTATCTTCTGGATTCCATTCTTCATGAAATCCTCCTATTACGGCATAGATTTTATCTATTCCTGTTATTTTTTGAGCGTGTTTAATAGTATTAACCACACCACAATGACCACATCCAGTAAGAATTGCTAATCCCTTATCTTTAACATTAATATACACTGAAGTTTCATCTCTAAAGGTATGTTGTATATATTCCTTTCTACTTTTCATTATGTAAATACCTGGTGTCGATTCACTTTGATCTGTTAATTTAATTTCTCCACTTGTAATGATTCCATCATATAGGTGAACGGGTTCATTAGTTTCAATTATTCTTATTCCATGTTCGTTAGCTAAATTAGTTACCACTGTTCTATTCAGTAAAGGTAATTTCCGGGTGATTGAAAATTGATCTTTTTCTTCTTTCAACGCAACTGCCAATCTATCAGCAGGAACCATTTCTCCTGACTTCCTTACCGCAATAAAAAACTGTTCATAGCACAGGGGATTCAAATAAAATTCGCAACCTTCTTTTAATAAGGGAAATACTTTCATTAGGCTTCCCCAATGATCAAAATGTCCATGTGATAAGATCATCTTATCAATCTCACTTAAATTAATATCAAACTGTTTGCAATTCTCAATAATCGTACCAGCTAATCCTCCAGTATCAAACAATATATTCTGGTTCTTTTTTCCATCATTTATTCTAATTAAAATAGACAAACCATGTTCTCCCATTGCTCTATTTGCTTTTGCTCCCGGATATTTTACTTTATCTATTAAATTATCCTTTGGTAAAACAGTAAGACTCACTTCATTTGTGGTCAAAACCTTAACCATTACTTTTCCTGATTCAATACTTCCAATATCCATATTAATATCATACCCTTTTATATCTATATATTGATACGTTTTGAATATATATGAATAATTATTCATTATTTAAAATAGTTAATACTAAAATAAAATATTCTCTCCTTTAGTTACAAAGATGATAGATTATGCGAAGAAAATGTAATAGTTGTGGAATGCTTAGAGCTCAGAAAGATTTGGTTATATTCGAAGACAAATCTTACATGTGTTTTTCATGTTGGAATAAATATCTTAAGGAAAAAAGGAAAAAATTAAAAACATAAATCAGTATGAACAAAGGTACGTATATTTTCCTAGATCAAATCTCTTAATTTTAATGTCGTCTTTTTTGCCTTCTCGAGGAATAAGGGGCATCTTTATTACAATTTTACAGTTCTCTAAATATATATTGTTATAAAATATGTTCTTACATTTATCCCAATCGATAAACTTTTGTATAACCAACTCTTTTTTTTCTTCTGGTGGGATTAATGCCATAGCCTTACATCAAATATACATTAAATTCTATTGAAATTCAAAACGAATGAAACCCTTAATTTTAAAGATCGAGTCTCCACCTTAAATTACACGGGATTCCCCAGTAGAGAACTTTCATTTATTGTCGGTAAACCTTGATCTCAGTTAGTAAAAAACAAAAGAAAGTATATAAATGTTTCTCAATTAGTATTTAAAGAAATTTCATCTTTAATTTCTAAATTTGAAGGTGATATTTAAAGAATATGACGAAAGCGGTCCATTCTTGAATAAAAATGAAGTTTTAATAAAATAATGAATATACTAAATTAACAAAAAGGATCATTAATACTTCAAAAATTATAAACCAGAGAAACTACACCAAAAATGTCAGACCTAAAAAGCGTAAGATCCTTTATAGAAAATGAAATTATAAGACCTACTAAAAAGATAAAAGGCAAGAAATCTGCAATTGCTGAAATCATTGAAAATACTCTTGTTACCTTACCAATAAAGTCTATTTATGATATGAATGAAAAATTAAAGAATTTTTATTTTATTATTGTTAAAAATCATTTGAAACAACCCAAATTACGCTATTTTCTAACGATTTCACTTGCGTATAATAGTTCTGATTTATTAGTTCAGCTTGGTAAAAAATTTGCTATCAACAACGAACTAAAATTAATTCAATATTCAATTTATCCAAAAACATTAAGAACTCAACTATTATCGATGAAAGAAATTAAAAGCATAGAAGATTACAACGATTCTATCGAAGTTCTTAAAAGATTTAGAAAAGAGTTTCGAGAAAAATTAGTAGGATTAAAGAACCTTGTGGAAAATGAATAATTTTTAAGAATAGCCATTATAATAATTTTATATCCTATAGAGT
Source organism: Promethearchaeota archaeon (assembly GCA_048941385.1). Taxonomy (GTDB): domain Archaea; phylum Asgardarchaeota; class Lokiarchaeia; order Sigyniarchaeales; family SOKP01; genus Loki-b32. The sequence goes on along the minus strand of JBHLNR010000056.1, from coordinate 16,369 downwards.
TTTAAATTTTATATTATAAAAAAGTTCATGATTAATTAAATAAAATCAAGGAAGTATACTAAAATGTCACTTAGAGAGAATACAGTAAAAATAATAAGTACCCTAGGCCCTGCTTCCAGTTCTAAACAAATGCTTAAAAAACTAATTGAAGCGGGAGTAGACATTTTTAGATTAAATTTCTCCCATGGGACACATGACGAGAAAAGAGAGTTGGTTAAAAGAATTAGAGGAATTGACAAATATACTGGGATTTTAGCAGATATTCAGGGACCAAAAATCAGAGTTGGGCTTTTCAAAGAAGACAATGCTTATAGCTTAAATATCGGACAAGAAGTAAAAGTATTTGAGAAGGAAATCGAAGGAGATCAGGAACAATTCTCGGTACCACTAGAAGGATTTCTTAAATCTATGAGAATTGGTAATGTATTTTTTGTAAACGATGGTATTATCAAGATTAAGGTAACGAGTAAAGCAGAAGATCATATCGTAGGAGAAGTGTTAGCAGGGGGGATGATAAGCAACAGAAAAGGAGTAAATATCCCTACAGGTGAATTACAGCAAAGGGTTCCCACAAAAAAGGATGTACAAGATTTAGAACTTATCGCTGAATTAGATCCGGAATATGTAGCGATCTCATTTGTTTCAGATAGTAGTGATGTTCTCCATGTGAAAAAAATTCTTGAAAATTATGGTAATAATAGTATAAAACTCATATCAAAAATTGAAAGACCAATAGCTTTAGATAATTTCGATGCGATACTGGAAGTTAGTGATGGAATAATGGTTGCTCGTGGAGATTTAGGCGTGGAAATTGATCCTGATAAAGTACCCTTAAAACAAAAAGATATGATTTATAAATGTAATAAAGAAGGAAAACCAGTTATCGTGGCAACTCAAATGCTCGAATCTATGATTAATGCACCTATCCCTACTCGTGCAGAAGCTAATGATGTGTTTAATGCTGTTTTTGATGGGAGTGATGCTGTGATGCTATCTGGAGAGACTGCTGTCGGTAAATATCCTACTAATGCTGTACAATATATGAACCAAATCGCTAAAACAGCAACCGAAAATATGCCACGAAGAGTTCCAGATGAGTTTGATTCTGATAGATTAACACACACCCAAACATTGGGCCATGCAATTCATGCATTAGCTGCTGAAATGCAGGGATTAAATTTTAGAGGAAAAATATTAGTTATTACTCGAAGAGGGTATGGGGCGAGGATGATAGCAAAATATCGTCCTCCTTTGCCAATCATTGCAATAACCCCATCAGCTAGAACTGCACGTGAATTAGGGCTTGTATGGGGAGTACAACCAGTGCATATAGAAAATATAGATTTTTTCCATATGGATGCTGAAGAAATTATTGAACAATCCGTAAAACATGTTGTTGAAATTAACCTACTGGATGAGAATGAACATGTCATAATTCTGTTAGTTTCCAGAAAGTTTGAAAAGCGAGGAAATTTAGTTGGATTCTATTATGTGGGTGAAATTTTAGAACCTAGTACAAAATAAAGAGGTTTAATTATACACCATTTATTATCCACCAAATAAGATTATTACTTAAATATTAAAAAGACTATTCAATGTAATATCAATGCATATATTTTAATTAATAATATTTAAATTAAAATCAGTTTGAATTGATATTTTGAGGGATAAAAATGAGTGAAGAATGGAAACACGCTTCATGGGTATCATTTCTAGGAATGATAGCTTGGATAGTAGGAATTATAGGTGGTGTTATACAAATTATATCTGGAATTGTGACGGCAGCTTTATTTCTTTTTACATGGGGAAGCCCTATTTGGTCAATTATAAGCGGAATTATTGCAATTTTGATATCCTTTTTTATAATCTTTCCTCAGTTCTCGATTAAATGTCAAAAAGAAGATTGGGATTCTCTTCTTGATTGGGTATTACCTGTAGGAGATTATCGAATCCCTTGGATGCTTTTATGGGGAGCGATCCTTGAAATATTCACATGGTTGGGAGGATTATTCGTAATAATTCCTTCGCTAGTTTTGCTATTTGCAGGCCCAAAGGAATATAAGTGGAAGAAAGAATAAATTCTAATAATAAACTTCATTTTTTTTATACTTTTTTTAATTTATTGATAAATCACTAAAATAATAATTCTTCAGTCCTTAAGCGTATTTAAACAATGCATCTTTTGTGATGACTGATATTTTATTTAAAATAAATATAGAACAGGCATAAAAATGTATGATAATATTAAGTTTCATGATAATAAGATTTATACTGGAATGAAAATTGGAGGATCTCATTCTTGGAACTATAATGATGGAAAATGGTTTGAAATTAAAAAAGCTCCAGATAAATGGACGTTCACTTTTGACAGCCAAAAGACGAGAGTAACATCAGCACCAAGAAAAACAGGAGCTATTCGAAAAACAAAATTTCATTGGTATATTATGGCAGATCAAATAGCCACTAAAATTGATGAAAACTCCTATATGACCTCCATGAAAGGTGTAAAATTTAAAATTGGGCACAAACGTCCAGATTGGCGTACTTTTAGCTATAATTACCCAAATCAAATTTCTTATAAAAAGCGTATAATACAAATTTTAGAAGATACTCTTAAAAAACTCAAGGATGGTAACTAATAATAAGAGAAATCATCCACATCATCATAAGGTTGATATTTAATCTTGAAGCTATAGCAATGACAACAATAAAATTCAATATAATTGCTTTCCCAAATTTCTGTTAAATTCTCTCTATCTTTTGGATTTATATTCTTAATATAACTATCAAAATCCAGTAGTTTTCCACACTTAAAACATTCTCTCTCTTTCATAGTATTAGGCCTTAAAATAAAAAAAAAATGATTACTTTTAGAATTTTTCATAATATACTATTTTTTCAAGAGATTTGCGATCTGTAATCTCACCTTTCGGTTTTACAGGGTAACCTAAAGGAGTTAAACCCATTACTCTGTATTCATCTGGAATATCTAATGCTTCCTTTACCTTTTTTTCATTAAACCAGCCAATCCAACATGTTCCTAAACCTTCTGCAGTTGCTGCTAATATCAGATGTTCAAAGCAGATACCAAAATCTACACCATAATATTTTTCACCATTTGAGTTAGTCCCAGATGCTTTTTCAGAAATGATGCCGACAATAAACATAGGTGCTTCAGCAAACTTTTGCATCTGCCCTACTGCTTTCCAAACGGCTTTTACATTATCTGGTTCTTGAATAATAATATAACTCACCCCCTGCATATTAGCCCATGTAGGGGCAAGTCTCGCTGCTTCTAAAATTCTTTCAATCTTCTCTTTTTCAGGCATATCTGGTTTATAAACCCTATAACTTCTTCTATTTTTTACAACGTCGTAAAAATCCATAATTAAAACTCATAGAAATTTGAAAAATGATTGATAAAAGAAGGTATAAAAAAAATTTTAATTTTATTATTCTATTCCATTAATTAATCATCAATCATCCTTTTATGACCTTTTGGACATACACCGTAGGTGCAATCATAAAAACCATCATCATATTCTTCTATTGCATTGTAATGCTCCCAACAATAGATCTTATCACATTTAGGACAATAAGCATCTATACCTTCAATTGAATGATATTTTTTCATAAAATTATGAGCACTTAATAGGTCTTTTTTCTTTAATATTTTAAAAAGTGCTTTAGCTAATACAACATTTAAAGAAGTTTCAATAGTAATCCCTCTGAAAACTAATGATTCCCTTTTATCAAATCTGCCATATCCAATTTTAAATTCTACAGCATTTTTGCTACAAATAGAGCAAGGAAGATGATATTTTGAAGCAGAAACTTTAACAACTCTTTTATTAGATTTTATAGTTGCGTTATCAGGTAAAATTTTTTCATAAATGACCCAAAAAGCATCCCAACATTCTGTAAAAGCGGTTTCAGCTCTCTCAACAAGAATACTTGATTTTATACTTGGAAATATTTTAAGCTCACTTATTACTTGAGATAAACGGTTTCTTGCAGCGTATAAGTAACTCTTTGAACTTTTAATCTTTTCTAGTATCAGTTCTTCTTTTGAATTCGTAATTAACATCTCCCATGCAGATACAGCGTTATGAAAAAATTCTTTGACATCTGAAAGCCAAATATCTTTTGTTGAATCATCTAAATCTTTAAGTGAAAGTAAGAAGTTTACTATATCCTCTTTTATATATTCAAGCGTTTGGATATAATCACGAAGATTCCATATCTTTTTTGATATGTTGAAATTTTTACTATTCAACATTTTCCACCCCAATTTATAAATCTTGTCAAGATCTAATAAATTTGATTCTTTTTTAACGTATTATCATTATATTTTTATCCAATCTTAAATAATATGATTTGATGTCTGACCTTTTACGTATTGATACTATACAAGAAGCTTATCATAAGATTAAAGAATTTATTAGAAAGACACCCCTTATTCATTCACATTACTTTAGTCAATTATGTGGAAACGATGTCTATTTGAAGTTAGAAAATCAACAACTGACAAACGCTTTTAAAATTCGTGGAGCTTTAAATCGAATATTAAAATTAAATTCAGAGGAAAAAACCCGTGGAATTATTACTGCTTCATCAGGAAATCATGCTCAAGGAATAGCTTTAGCAGCGAAATATTTGGGAATTCCTGCTAAAATTGTAGTCCCTAAAAATATTTCTGAAGTAAAACTTAGTAAAATTAAGCAATATGACGTTGATATCATTCAAGAAGGAGATTTCGATGAAATCGAAGTGAAAGCAAGGAAATTATCTGTACAAGAAAATATAACATATATCAGTCCATATAACGATATTAACATTATAGCAGGTCAAGGAACAATTGTATTAGAAATCTATGAGGAACTTGAAAATGTAAATATAATTATTGTGCCAATTGGAGGTGGTGGATTAATCTCGGGGATAACAATTGCAGCCAAAGCATTATATCCAGAAATAAAAATCATTGGTGTGCAAACTAAAGGAGCTTCAACCATGTATGAATCTTGGAAAGCGGGTAAAATTATAGAAACAAAAGAATTTGATACTCTAGCAGAAGGATTATTAGGAGGGCTTGAATCTGATGCTATTACCTTTAAAATAATCCAAGAGTTTGTAGATGATATAGTGCTAGTAGAAGAAGAATCTGTTGAAAAAGCTATCAAGTTATTATGGGAAATGGAGGGTCAAATAGTTGAAGGCGCAGGAGCTACTGTTGTTGGTTATATCCTTGAGAACACACAGAAATTTAGGAATAAAAAAATTGTTGCAGTAATAAGTGGAGGTAATATTAATAATTCTTTATTTAAAGAAATTTTGGATAATAACTAACTTTTAAGATTTAAAAAAAGAAAAAGGAATTAATCTAAATATTTTACAATTTCTTCTAAAGATTTTCGAGGTCTTGCTTGTGGGATTTCTCCTTTTGGGTATCCTAATGGAAGAATTGTTAATAAATCATCGCTTTCTTTTAGTTTTAATAATTGCTTTACATTATCTCTATTTATTCTCCCAATCCAACATGTTCCAATGCCATATGCCCATGCAGCTAAAGCCAACTGTAATGAAACAAAACAAGTATCATGAAGATACCAATTAGGTGAAAGTTCCTTATCTCCAACAATTGCTATTAATAAAGGTGCTCCAGAAGCGAAAGGGCCAGTAGTGCATTCCTTAGCTATAGTTTTAATCAAATCTTTATTTCTTATTACATAAAAGGTCCAAGGTTGCCTATTTCTAGCACTCATGCACATTTTTGTGGTTTCAAGAATTTCAGTTAATATATCGTCATCTATTGGTTTTGATTCATAACTCCTTATACTTCTTCTGCCTTTCAATAATTTTATTTGTTCGCTTTCAACCATTTTAAAAAGCTCAGGAATTTTTAATTGTAATTAACAATCTAAAATAATATAAGATTTGATTTAATCATTATCAACTTCTTTTGATATTATTCTTTTCCCTAATTGATAATAATTAAAATCTCCACCTGTTACCCAAATAAGAGGGTGAATTTTTCTCCAATCTAATTTGTCGTCTGTTAGATATTGAGGATCTGCATAAGATTTAATTACTTTCCCAATAATCCCCTCATTGGGGTCATAATCAAGAATTTGAGAAATTTCACACTCTATATTAACAGGACATTCACTAATCATAGGTGCGGTTTGTAATTCTCCATAAAACGTATTGAAAAGTGTAGATTTATCGAAATCTCGACCAGATTTGCTTCCACAGATATCAGTCTGAGGTAGGAGGTCTTCAGTAGGAATATTTACACTGAATGTCATATTTTCATGAATCCCAATATTAGAATAGCGCTTTTTATACATACTTAAAAAAATATATTTACCAAAATCAAAGGGGCATATATACCCAATCACAAGATAATTTGGTTTTTTATTAACTTGTACTCCCACTAAAACAACTGGTAAAGGACTTAGTAAATTTCCTTTAATCTCTATTTTATTAATTTTTTTTTCATTCATCTTGAATTAAAATAGTAGTAAAATAAATTAATTAATCACGAGGATACAATAAATAAAAAGATAATGGGAAATTTAGGGATCTATCTTAGTTAGCTGAATCTTCTATAATAACCCTTTTGTTCCTTTGAAATTCTTCTTCATTATCACCTAAAGGAATTTTGTGAAGATGTCCATGATAGATTATGATCCGAAATTTTTTCTCCTTATTAGGTGCCTTTTCTGGCATATGAAATTAGATTATATGAAATTTTAAAAAGAAGAATAGTCAATCAATTTTCAAATTAATCTTCTCTTCATCCGACTTATTGCTACCTTTAATGTTTCTAACTTCTGAGAAATTGAGAATCTGACATATTTGGATCCTGGATTTTCATTATTTTTTTCCCTGTAGAAACTAGATCCAGGAACAACTGCAACACCTTCATCTTTTACTAAAAAATCAGCAAATTCTATATCATCCATACCATATTGAGATATGTCAGCAAACATATAATACGCTCCTTCTGGCTTAAAAACATTAATTCCTAAATCTATAAGCTCCTTATAAAAATAATCGCGATTAACTCTGTATCTCTTTCTCAGGTGATTAAAATAGGAACTATCTAATTCAAACGCATCTAAAATAGCGAGTTGTAATATAGAGGGGGCACAAACAGTTAGATAATCATGAACTTTTCTGATTCCATTCATAATATTCTTACATGCGGCTACATAACCAATTCTCCACCCTGTAACCGAAAAAGTTTTACTAAATCCGCTTATAGTAATCGTTAATTCCTTCATGGAATCAAAACTGCCAATACTCTGATGAGTTAAGCCATCATATACAATATATTCATAAATTTCATCTGTAATAGCAACTATCTTGTGATCAACACATAAGTCAGAAATGAAATTTAAATCATCCGTCTTAAAGAGCTTTCCAGTTGGATTATGGGGTGAATTTAGTATGATTGCTTTAGTTTTATTGCTTATATTTTTCTTTAAACTTTCCTCATCAATATTATATGTTTCTTCAATTAAAGAGACAAATTTAGGTTTACCTTGAGCTAGATATGTTAAAGGGACATAATTTTCATACCAAGGTTCGAGAATTAAGATTTCATCTCCAGGGTTGATTAATGCAAGGATACTTGAAGCAATCGCTTCACTTGCACCACAGGTTATTGTAATTTCATCGTGAGGATCAACTTCTATTTTATTATACTCTTTTAATTTATTAGCTAGTTTGTTTCTTAGATCTACTCGTCCATAAGTTATAGAATATTGGTGTTCTTCTTTCTCTACTCCTTTCTTGATCGCCTCTATTAGTTCCAAGGGGGGAGAAAAATCTGGCATTCCCTGAGAAAGATTTATTGCATTATTTTCAATGGCTTTTCTTGTCATCTCTCGAATTACTGATTCTTGAAAATTATCTAACCTGTTTGATATGAAATTCAATATTATTTTCACCTTCAAAGATGTAATCAAATAGTATAATTACTCAAATTAAGCGATAAATTAAATATCTTAAGATCATAAAATTTTATCGTATAAAATTAATATGAAACACTCAAAGAAATCATTTATTATCCACCCTCTGAGGGAGAATTCTTCACTAAAGAAGAATTTACTAAATTAGATAATATTAGAAAAATTGGATAATTGTGTTTTTCATTCCTCTTCTAGTGATTTGCCAACTTTATATGCCTGTGCTAGTTTTTCTCCTACTTTCCAGTAAAACCCATCATTATGAAAAACAAATGGATTAGCTCTTTCAATGTCAGGTATTTTTTTTGTTAGAATATCTTCATCTACATATGTCTCAATAATTTCTCCAATAAATAAATAATGCGTGTCTCCAAAATCAACCGTTTTTACCAATTTACATGCATGTACTATTGGTGCGTTCTTAATTAATGGAGCCGATTTCAATTCTTCACCAAAAAATACATCGAATACTTTAGATTTATCTGTACTAATCCCAGATCTAATTCCAACAAAATCTGTCTCGGCAACCATTTTACTTGAAGGAATATTTACACTGAAAGTCTCATTCTCAATTATCCCTTTATTTGTATAATGACTTTTACCACTACTTACAACAAATCTCGGTATCTGATATCCTGTGGTTGAAATATCTGCAATAGTAAGAAAATTTGGCTTATTATCCACTAAAGCACCCACAATTGCCACAGGTTTAGGTAATAAGTAAGGAAATCTTTTAATTCTCTTTAAAGTCAATATTTATCACTTAATTATTTATTTTAGTCTAAAAATATAACATATAATTTAAACTTGAGATTTAAACCTGATTAATGATAAAAGAAATGAAAAAATATTCATTAACGTATTGGTGGTTTGATTAAATAAGCTAAGATGGCAGCTCCAACTGACATCAAACCCAAAACTATGAAAAGCACTAGATAACTCCCAAATACAGAAATAAAAGCATTTACCATCGTCGCTCCTATAAATCCTGCAATACCATAGGCAGTAAATATCACACCATAATTAGGTCCTAAATTTTTAGAACCAAATAGGTCAGCAGTAGCAGTGGGAAACAAGCTAAAATTTCCACCAAAACAGAAAAATATTGCGCATGTTAAAATAAGGAAATATATCTCATTAACATTCGTTGTAAAGTAGATGAATAGAAGTACTGCCTGTATAGTGAACATTAATAACATTGCTCTTTTGTAGGTAATAACATCTGCCATTTTTCCCCACAATATTCTTCCTAATCCATTAAAAAGTGCCGCAAGACTACCAATCAACACAAAATCAGCGGCTCCAATAGCATATATATATGTACCAGCATCTTTTACTTGAGCGAAAGCTGAGTATGATCCAATAACCATTAAGCCAGAAATTGCACTTAGTATAAAAGTTGCCCACAACATCCAAAACGAGGGTAATTTTATTGCCTGACTACGTTCAAATTCTAATCCTGAAATCCCACTTTCTTCAGAAGGAGGAGGTGGAACCCAGCCTTCAGGTTTCCAACCTTCAGGAGGATTACTCAGTGTAAATGCTCCACCAATGATTAAGACTAAATAAATGATCCCAAGCACGATAAACATTAGGGGTATATTTTGAGATACCGTAGACACGAAATTTATATCCTCAGTATCTAGGTTGTTAGGATTTGCTAACGCTTTTATCACATAGTTAAAAACAAAGGAACCAGCCCCAAAGCCTGCAACAGCTAATCCGTTTATAAATCCTTTTTTATCTGGAAACCACTTACTTGCGGAAGCTATAGGGCATACATAACCAAATCCTATTCCTGCCCCAAATATAATACCATAAGTGATTAATAATCCAATGAAACTGGTCATAAAAGCGGAGAGAATAACACCACCCCCCATTAAAACGCCTCCTAGAATTGCTATATTCCTTGGTCCATATTTTTGTTGTAATTGACCAGCAATGATCATGGTTAAAGCAAAAGATAACAACCCAACACCAAAAATAAAGACGGTTACTTCTTTAATTTCCTCCAGATAAGGTTCTATGAATACTGTTAGAGTTCCCCATGAATAAATCGTTCCCAATGCTAATTGAATCATTATAGCTCCGATTACGACAATCCACCGGTTTCTTACTTTTTGCAACTCTGACATTTTTCACATCTTTTAGAAATATTCTATCCATGAGAATTATTTGAGAGATAAAAAATTTGTATTAATAGTTTAAAAATAATCATATACTAATTCATTATAATTAAATCCAATTTTGAAAACAAAATAAATAAAAAAAAGGTGAATCCTGCTCATGGCAATGTATCTTTATTTCTTTGAATTTGAATTAGTGTATATAATTTTAACAATCCTATGGGTCATTCAGGGGGGTTTACTTGTTGTTGGATCAAGAGATTTAAAAAAATCTTCGAATAACATAAGATTTTTAATATATTTAGTCATTGCAGGATACCTACTCTCAATATGGGCAATTGCAACCTTCTTCTTACCAACTAGTATGGAATTATCGTCACCAACTGAAATAGAAGAATCATTATTTCTTGCTATACCCTTAATATTTTATGCTATCATTCCTAATACAATTTTTATAGTCTTAGGAATCGCTTTATTAATTTTTTTTTATAGGAATAGTCATTTATACCGGAAACTGTTAGTGAATACTTCAATTCTTTTTGTTGGAGGATTCTTTCTAAGATTAATTAATAGTGTTGTGGCACGATGTCTTTCATACTTTGATGTTTATGCATATATTGACTTCTTCGATTTATTTAAAGCTTTAGAGATAATATCGTTATGTGTTCTAATAGGTGCAGTATTAATAATCACGCTCTTTAGTACTTACATAAATAATAGATATTTTATGGCTTTTAGTTGTTTGTTTCTGGTCTATTTGTTTTATTTACTTATCCCTATGGTTCCGAATATATAATAAGAATAATATTTTAGGTGGTTCAAAATCGAGAAAAGAGAAAAAAATTATATCTACATTCTGCCTCTAATTGGTGGAATATTTTGTATTATTTCATTTTTTACACCAGCGATGTATCTTCCTGTATATAAAGGCTATCATAGTTATTGGTTTTGGGGGTTGATGGATATTGATAGATTAGAATTTAATATTCAGAGAATCGATATCTTGATTACAGGTATAATTATTGGTTTAATTATTCTTGTATGTGGAATAAAATTGGTATTTTCAGCAAATTCAGTAAGGATAGACAAATTCTCCTTCGAAGATCAAAAAAAAACCTGGATTATAGCACCCTCACTCGCAATACTATGCGGTATTATATGGTTTGTCTATATTTCATATTTTGGGGACAATTATTTTGTGCCTTCTGGCTATGATGTTTGGGATTATTTCTACATGGATCTTGGATTAATTGGAGCATTTTCAGGGGGGACTCTAACGATTTTAGGATACTTATATCACAGAATTATTCGAGACACAAATGTTATGTCCTTTTTCGTAACCGATTTCGAACCTAAACCGAAAAAGGAACTTATTATGCCATATAAAAAGTTATCCTCTCCTGAAATACAGAGAGTATCCCATTTAGAACTTCCTAATTTTTGTCCTAAGTGTGGATTAAAAACGGGGGAAAATTTTAAATTCTGCCCAAGGTGTGGATTTAAATTTTAAAAAATTACTGAAACAATAAAAGGATTAAGAATTTCGGAAATTAAAAAATTAGAATAAAAAAAAATTATTAGTTCTTAGAAAGTTCTAAACACATCGAAATTATTGCCCATGGTAACATCTTTACAATACATTTTTTGCTTAGCATCTTCAAGAGAATAACTCTCTTCAAAATATCTTGAATTTAGATCTCCAAGTAGTTCATCAACTTTACTTTCCTCAGAAATTTGCTCTTCAATGTGTTCAACTTTAGAGGTTTCCATTTCCATTAATTTTTCATAAGTTTGGGTCATTTTTTTTTCACTTTTCATTTTTTTATAATTATAATATTGTCAAGGTTTAATATATAGTTTAATAATAGAAACCTTAATTGGAGTCTTAGACTTATCTTAGACTTTCATTTTAATTTTGTTTAGTAATTCCTTAACTTGGTAAATATATAAATGGTTTATTATTAGTTCGGTTTTTCAAAGAATTTATAGACTAGCAACAACTAAATTGTTGATGATTTTTTATACAATCATTACAAAAAGTTTCCCCACATATAGCACAAACAATCTCTTCATCTTGATCAATATTTAAATATTTCTCACATCTATTACAATGACGATAGTGCTCTGCAAAAGAGATTTGTTCCTTATAAATTCTTTTCTTCTTAATCCTTGTTATCAATTCGCTCATATAACCAAGTTAAAAAATAAGAATATAAAGTCAACTAATTCACAAATGAAAGTTTTTGTCAAGGAATTACAATACCCTATCTTTATAAACAATTAAGTTTTAAACAAATAGAAATATTCAAAAATTAGGTGGCTATTATGGTTAAAGTAGTTGTTGTTTCTACTGATGATCCTGTTTATGGTGTAAATCATTCTTTAGAATTATTAGGAATAAATCCTATTAAAGATAAAGATGTAATCTTCAAACCCAATTTTAATACTGCTGATCCTCCTCCAGCATCCAGCTCAATGAAGACGATAAAACAACTTATTATTAAGTTAAAAGAGATGGGTGCAAAATCAATAACAACGGCAGAAAGGAGTGGACCTGCCGATACCGCTAAGACTTTTGAACAAAAAGGATTATATGCATTAGCAGAAGAATTAGATTTTTCGATAGTTGATTTAACAAGTATACCAAATGACCAGTATATTCTTAAAAAGTCTGAAGTATTTCATTGGAAGGATGGTTTTCTTTTCCCAAAAATCTATGATGATGCTGAATGCATCATTGAGACCTGTTGTTTAAAAACTCATATGTATGGTGGCCATTTCACTCTTTCGCTCAAAAACGCAGTAGGCTTAGTTCATAAGAAATATATGGGAGAGTTACATTCTTCAAAACATCAGAGGAAAATGATTGCAGAAATTAATTCTGTATACAAACCAGATTTAATTATAATGGATGGTATATTAACCTTTGTAGATGGGGGTCCAATGGAAGGTACCCGAAAGGAAGCAAACGTTTTTATTGCGGGCACAGATAAAGTAGCTATTGATGCGGTTGGAGTTGCAATACTAAGAATTCTAGGAACTACCCCTGAAGTCACAAAAGGGGCAATATTTGAGCAAGAACAAATTAAAAGAGCAGTGGAACTAGGAATCGGGATCACATCTCCTAATGAAATTGAATTTATAACTGATTCAGAAGAAGCAAATAAATTAGTCCTTCAAATTAAACAAGAACTTGAAGAATGATTTGATAAATAGTTATAACACATTTTCAAGATCTTCGATTAATTTTTTAACCTCTTTATTATCTAAAGTTAATTTCACTTTACCTCCACCTGGATGTGCTATTATCAGATTTATTTTATCATTTTCCCCATCAACGAGCCATTTTTTACCTTCAGGTAGATTATATGATGGTGAAAGCCAATCTGTAGCCTTAAATTCACCTATTTGGAGTAGTACACCAAAAGCATCTTTTGGATGAATAAAGAGTTCTTTCCATCGTTCACCATAATTTTGATATCCAAAATAAGGGATACCATGTTGTTCAAGAACATCTTTTGTCATTTCAATATCAGGAGTCTGTAGGACTAAATGATGAATTCCCCCCAATTTATTTTTCAAGAAATTCTCCAAAAAACTACCCTTACCTGTTGGTTTAATTAATTCAAATCTGGAAAGGTCTCCTAAACTAAAAGTTTCCCAATAATATTTTAAATTATCATCTGTCCCACTATATTGGGAAACAGCACCAAGTATTTTTGTAAAAAATTCAACTGCAGCCTCATAATCTTTTACTGCTAAAGACACATGATCAATCCTTAAAATCATATATGGCTTTGTCTTTCAAATTTTATATCATTTACCTTTAGTTTTTAAGCATTAGTTAAGGCTTTTTAAAAACTAAATAAGAAAATATAAACCCCCTTATTCTTTAATTAATTCTTATTCCCCTTTCAATATTATTAAAATATAAGATTTTAACTCATGGCGCAAATAAAAACAAGAAAATGTGGAGATTGTGGAATATTAATCCCATTTCAAATATTTCTAAGAGATAATCCTACTATTTCCATGAAACGAGCTCAAGAGTTATGGAATGATCCATTTATTATCCCTTATTGCCCTCAATGCTTTTTGAACAGGCCTGAAAAACCATATCGACGTCGAAAAAGATATTATTATAATGATCGCCTTAAAATGAGAAAATAATAACTGTTTATTCACTTTTCCCTTGATTGAGAAAAGCAAAGTCAGGGATGGGTTTAATATAAATTCAAAACTTTAGATTCCAGGACAATATTCCTGATGTACAAAAATACAAGCAGTACAAAAGGTTTCTCCACATAAGACACACACAACTTCCTTATCATTAGAAATATCTAACTCAACTTCACATTGATTACAATGCCGATATTTACATGCGAAAGATTCCTGATACGCTTTATAATTTATCATTTTTCACCCTCTATTAATAATTTAATTTTTAAAACTGATACATAAATTTTAAAAGCCCATTATCCAACTCAGCAAACTCACGTGGAGTAATTCCATGCAATAATGCCGTATGAAATAACCTAATTTTCATTTCTACGGATGAAGCTGAACATTTGTTATCGTGAATCTTGCTCACTAAATCTTTAAACAACTCATAAATAGAATAATCAGGATCTCTCAACATCCCGAAATACCCACCAAATGCCATAAACATATTAGACATTAGCTCAATTTCCTCTTTAGTGTTGTTTACATAACATTCTGGGCATACAACTCCAATATTTAGCCCTTCTTGAAAAGTTGCAGCTTCTTGTGTGATTTCTTTATGACATATTCCACACTTAATTGTTGCATGGAAATGTTTATTCTTAAATTCTGAACTAACAACCATCTTTTTTATCACTCTTTTCTGTATTAAATAATGTTAGTGTAGAGTTTATTATATAGTTTTTTTTTGCGAACTTTCCTTAGACTTCGAGACTAGAACTAGATTTTTATACAGTCAAAGAATTATACAAAATATCCTAGTCTTAAAAATTAATTGAATTAGACTTTGATATCAATAAAATTTCGTAGTTCTTTTAGATGCATCAGAAATCTTTTGAGAAAGGAATTGTTATAAGTCAGAAAAGCTAGCAGTCATAGTAAAACGAATGCCTGGATTTAATCAAGGTCTTTTTGGGAAATAAAATAATTTTTTTTTATTTTCATTCTTCTTCTTGAAAGACCGTCTTACTGTCGTAAAGTGTACCACCCAGTTTAACTAATTCATTTTTTTTTATAGGATTTCTATCAAGGTATATTTCTTTTATATTTTGAAGACTTTTAATCTCACTAAGATAGGTTATATGATTATCACGAAGTATAAGTCTGTGCAAATTTGTGAGATTTTCAACCCCTTTTATCTCATTGATCCTATTTCCACTAAGGTTTAAGACTTTTAAATTCTTAAGATTCTCAAGACCAGATATTTCATGGAGTTGATTATAAGATAGGTCTAATATTTCTAAATTTGAGCACTCCTCTAATCCCTGAATTTTATTTATAAGATTTTGAGAGAGATAAAGAGCTTTTAAATTTTTAAGATTTTCAATGTGACTAATTTGAACGATCTTATTTGAATGAAGGTAGAGAGTTTCGAGTTGTTGAAGATTATCAAGTCCTTTCATTTCGGAGATAGTATTTGTGTTCAGATTTAAGAATTTTAGACTAATCAAACTCTCCAACCCATTTATTGTTGAGATTAAGTTTCCAAAACCTTCAATGGGGACTGACAAAAATAGTTTCTCTAATTTTTTACAATTTTGAAGATTTTCAATGTTCTCTATTTTATTACCTCCAAGTTTTAAGGTTTTTAATTCTACAAGAGATTCAAGACCTTCAATTTTAGAAATATTGTTACATTCAAGGTTTAATTCTTGTAAGTTTATTAAAGTTGAAAGACCATCAATGTTCTTAATTTCATTATAGCTTAAATTAAGAGTTTCTAAATTGACTAACTTCTCAATACCTTTAATCTCAATAATGTTATTCGTGGCTAAATTTAGGTGTTTTAATAGAAGCATTTCATCTAGTTTCTTCAAATTTCGTATATCTCTAATCACAGCACTTATGATTAATGAATTATCTTCAATGTAAATTTTATTTCCCTCATGTACAACAAAAAAATTATTTGGATTCTTATTCATATTCATAATAACTTATGGAAATTATCTTATTTAAATATTGGAGCTTACAGGAAAAAGTGATTTACTATTTTTGTTTAAATATCAAATACTACTAAATTTAGGTCAAGTCAAAAGAATAAAAAAAATT
>JBHLNR010000258.1:0-4508 GCA_048941385.1 Promethearchaeota archaeon | reverse complement strand
AATCTCCAGTAAAAATTGATGAAATAAAATAGTATCCAAATCCAGTTCTATTAAAGCAAATTTCTAATGTAATGACTAAAGCAAAAATAATTCCAAATAATTTACCCGCTGTTAAAGTATTTGAGACAAAGGCAGTTTCCTCTGTTTTTCGTTCAATATAATTTTGAGTTTGTTTAATAACTATGGCTAATATCATAAAACTAAGTATAAATATTGGAAGAATTGAATATTCAATAAGACTCCCAGCTAATTTCCAATCACCACTAATAACAGAATCGAATAATGGGGATCCTGTAATAATAGGTATTGGGTAATAATCGTAGTCGGCCATACCCAATAATGGCAATGAAAATCCTGGTATTATACCACAGAATTGTATCAATGTTGCTAGGAAAAATATAGGAGTAGAAAGCCCTATAACTATATAAATCCGTATTATAAAACCTTGAGCTTTATTCCGTTTCTTCACTAAAATTTTTCCAAGCTTAATACCTATTAATCCAATTAAAAGTGGCACTAAAAGTATTCCAATAGTTCTAGGAAGAATTTCTCTCATTAGATCAATACTAGCTTTATTAGGGGCTATGACAAATGATTCTCCCCAATTACCAATAAAAAAATCGAATATATATTTATACAATTGGACACAAAAAGGAGCGTCAAAACCATATTGTAATGCTATGGCTTGATATTCTCCTGGGGGTAAGAAACCTTGCAGTTTATTCAATACAGGACTTGCAGTCCCAAAGTAATAGAAAAAAAAGCTAATTATTAACCCAACAAATAAGAGGATAATTCCATAAATTAATGAGCTAATTATTGTAATAAGTAGTTTTCTCTGATAGTCTGTAAAACTCATATATTATCTCAATTTATCTTTTTATCAGTGTGATAACACTAAGATAGTATAAAAAGTTTTTTTATTGAAATCTATTCGGTAAATAAAATCTCATCGTACGGTTGCCGAAATAATCCTGCTCTTTGTCGTTTTTGGTCAAAGATATGCCCCATCATTCCGATCGATCTTCCCAAAACAAATAGACCATTTAAAGCTTCACTATAAATAACATCTTCAACTTCCTCTTTAGTGTAGTCAAGATTTTCCAACAAATCTAAGAATGTAATCCCAATACAACCATCAACATTCAGTATAAGATTGTTTCTCTTTGAAGTTGTTGCTTTTTCGACTTCTAATGCATAATCTAGGTGTGGATGTTTCGGAAAATTTTTTAAGATGAAATCTTTCAATAATACCACTCTCATGTCAGGATTCTGAACGGACTTAACTCTGTGACCGATTCCTGGAATATTGATTTGAACCACATTTTTCATGTAATTCATGAATTCAACCGGATTCATTCCTTTTTGCATGGCTTCTCTAAAATATTTGGCTGCATCAGAAACAGCACCTCCAAATCGAGGTCCAATCGTGAGAATTCCACTAGCTAAAGCAGACATCAAGTCTTTACCTGCTCGAGCAGTTATTATAGCATTATGTGCTCCAGAGACTGCAGGACCATGATCAGCAGTGAGTTTAATAACCATCTCGATATATTGTTGTGCAAATTCAGGAAGCTCTCGTTTAAACCAAAGTAATCCAATTACATACCCAAGTGATTTATTTTCTCGGATGATTTTATCAAGAGGGACCTGATTAAAGGTTACAATTTCACCACGATCATCACTGATAGTGACTACAACATCAGTAGGGCGTCTAACTAATCCTAATCTTGTAGCATCATTAAAATCTAAAGGCACTTTGGGTGGTTCGAATTCTTTAGCAGGTGTTGCCTTTCCTTCCGCCACTAATTTATCAAAAGTCTGTTTTATCAACTTGTCTAAGTCTTCATAAGAATCAGGTACAATTGCCCCAACTTCTTTTAGAGCTTTATTTTTTGCTTCAGCAGTCTCCATATCACTTCCAGCCATAGCACCAGCATGTCCAAATTGTAACCCCGCAGGCAGAATCTTTGCACCAGTTCCAGCAACCCATATAACCAAAGGTTTCGTAATTTTACTAGATTTGATTGCATCAACAATAGCATACTCATCCTTTCCACCAATTTCTCCTAAAGCTACCAACAATTTAATTTTAGGATTAGCTTCATACCGCATTAGGTGGTCAATTAGTTGAGATCCGGGATATCTGTCTCCTCCAATAGCAATTCCTTCATAGATCCCATCAGTGGTTTGGGATATCATAAAATTCATCTCATTTGATAATCCACCTGATTTGGAGACGAACCCGACTGAACCTGGTCTATAAAGTTTTGATAAAACTATATTTTCAATTGTTCCTGCAGTATTTCCAATTTTAAAAGACCCAGCTTTGATACCCCCGACAGTCGCCGGACCAATGATAACTTTTTTTCTTTCATCAGCAATTTTGATTAAATGTCTGGTTTGTCTTTCTGGCATCCCTTCAGCAATAATTGCTACTGTTCGTATTGTATCGGTTTCGAGTGCTTCTTTAGTTGTAGGATAAGCAGATCGAAATGATGCGAAATTCACCATTACATCTGCATCAGGATGGTTTCTAACAGCCAATTCTAATGTTTTATACACGGGTACGACGATTTCATTGGAGCCCCAGAAAACTTTATGATATGCCACTGCAGCAGCTTGAGTGGGACGTATTACGGCTGCAACGGAAGGTTTCTCCCTTTTACAGACATAATCAAAATCTAACATTCTTTGAATAGCTCTTGCTTGAAAACCGTATATTATTGCTTTTGTATTTTCATCAAATAAATCGTAATCTTCCATTTTTTAATTCCCTCCTTCTTAAGATCTACCCTCTTCTGCTTTTTTTATCAATTCAACTACTCTTGTCATGTGTGTATATCGATCATAAATTTCAATTGGAACTCCGGTTTCCTCGCCAACTTGTTTCATGAGTTCTAATCCTTGCTTTTCATTAGGACCTCCTCTTCGTACAAATATTTTGACATTAGCTTTTTTCAATTTTTCTACGGAATTTTTAATGGCGCTAACGATCCCAGTAAATGTGGCTTTTACATCTGTAAAATTGGCTATTCCACCTCCAATAATTAGATATTTTGGCTTTCCTTGAGGATCTGGTGTTTCAGTTATTAAATCGATGATGGTTTGAGCATAAATTTCAGTATGTTCACGTGACGGATTTCCACTATATTCTCCATAATTCCCTAATTCATTCCCAAATCCAAGATCCACTACTGTATCAGTATAAATAACTGAAGCACCGCCTCCGGCAACCATTGTCCACACTCGTCCATTTCTATTTAAAATGGTCAATTTTAGAGAGGCGCCTGTTTTTTCATCTAATTCATTTATCCTAGCTTCTTCTTCCGACATTGTTTGACCAAATCCAGCTGGAAATTCAATGGGGTCATCTGGATTGCCCCATGTATCATTATGTAGAAACATAGCGGTATCGTCTAATCGAGCTTTCACATCTAAAGGTACAATTTCTTTTTGTTTAGTAATCGCAAATGGATTGATTTCAAAAAAGGCAAAATCTTGATCAACATAGACTTGAAAAAGTCCTTTTATAAATGGAATTAGAACATCTTTGTATTCTCCCAAATCTGGTAATTTTCCTTCCAAATCAAAAGATTTTATATCTGTTCCTAGTGAGACAGGAATATGAATGACTTTATCCCAGTTTTCTTCCACAAAAATTCCACCTTCAAAACTAAAGTGGATTATATCATTTTCTCTATCAGAAGTTATTGAAACATAATATTCTTTTTCATGAGGAATAAAGGGCTCAATAAGTAAGCGGTTTAATGTCCCCTTTATATTCCCTATTTCTCGTACTGTATTCAAATTATCGATACAAAATTTTTTCATTTGTTCATGATTAGCATCAAGTAGAAGTAAGTTTGCTTTTCCTCTTTTTCCAAATAATTGATCAGGTTTAACAACAACCCTTTCTGATTTAGTCCATGAGTTATTTTCAATTAATTGGTCTAAATTCGTATCAGGCTCAGCAATAGCCAATTTATTATGGTATTTAAATTCAGGATAATATTTTGGTAACTCTTTTGCTAAAAGCCTTTTAGCATCATATTCATAAATATTTTTCTGTGCCAAAATTCTACAACTCTTTCCGTAAATATATCTTTGATTAAAGTATTAATATTTTTAGAATCCATTGTCATTTAAATTTTTCTTACATTATTAATATGGGAATAGCTTCCCGCCGTTAGAATATTTAATTCACTCTAAATTTACTCGAATAAAGCTTTTCAAAATCTTAATGAAAAGTTTTAAATATTTAATGGACAACTTTAGGTATAAATTCAGTCTATTGAGACACTTCTGTATAGAACCCAAAACAGACCCTAGCAATTTTAGAATCCAAATGAATTTCTGGCTATTGGTAACTTTTTAGTCTAACACTAGTCTAAGACTCCAACTAAAGTTCCTTATATTAAACTATATATTAAACCTTTGCATAATTAAAATTAAACAAAAAAAAAAAATAAGTGAAGAGAAAAATGACCCAAATAATTGAAAAAGTT
>JBHLNR010000257.1:0-4508 GCA_048941385.1 Promethearchaeota archaeon | reverse complement strand
CCTTATAGGGTTATTTACAATAATTTTAATGCGTATTTTAATATGACTATATTAAATCTTTCTTCTTTAAAGTAATGCGTCATTTACTATATTATTAAAAACTGACAAGATGGTGCTTATAGAAATGGATGATCAAATTATATTTAAGTCGATAAATGGAGTTTTTCACATTATATTTAATAGAGCAGATAAAAGAAATGCTCTTAACAGAGTTATGTATGATAAACTTGGTGAAGGAATAGAAAAAGCAGAAATGAATCCAGAGATGAGAGTTATCTTAATCTATGGTAATGGAAAATGTTTTTGTGCGGGAAATGATTTAAAGGATTTTCAAAATCTTGATCCATCTTCACCCACCAGACCAATCAGAAATTGGAGCCAATTAATTTTAACAGCTAAAAAACCAATATTAGCTGCTGTACATGGATATGCAGTTGGAATTGGAGTTACTATGTTATTGCACTTTGACTTAGTATATGCTGCTGAGGGTACTAGATTTCAATTTCCGTTTGTAAATTTGGGATTAATACCCGAATTTGGATCTACGTTTACCTTACCAGAATTAATTGGACGGCAACGTGCTGCTGAACTCTTCTTTTTTGGAGATTGGTTTAGTGTTGAAGAAGCAAAAAAGATTGGGATTGTTAATAAAATTTTTCCTGAAAATAATATTATAGATAAAACGATTATTTTAGCTGAAAAGTTAGCAGAAAAGCCACCTGAAGCTTTACGGCAAACAAAAGCATATATCAGAAAATATTATACAGGAATTCTTGAAAAGGTAATGCCTGATGAAGGCGCTGAGTTTAGAAGAAGACAGAGATCTCCTGAAGCCCAAGAAGCATTTAAGGCATTCTTTGAAAAGAGAAAACCTGATTTTTCAAAATTTTCTTGAATTTTTATTTCTACTTTCTTTATACATCTTTAATTCATCTAATATCTGGTTTTTATCTAATCCAAGAGATTGAAGTAAGATGTGTAGCTGAACTTTAGCATTTTTTGCATTAACTTTATTAGATAAATGTAAAGCTTTTATAAATTGATTTTTAGCTTCCTTCACTTCTCCTAAATAAAATAATGTCTCTCCTATATAACCTAATCCTCTTATTATTAATTCAATATAGTTAGAATCAATGGCAATGTTTGTACCTTTCTTAAAATATCGTAGAGCTTCCTTCATATTATCATTTTTCTTTTGAATAATTCCTAGGTTAAAATATGAAGTAATAGTTCCTTTAATATCTTTAATTTCTTTAAATGCTTTTAATGTTTTCTTGTATAGTTCAAAAACAACATCCCATTTTCCAGAATTTTCATGAATATAGATTAAATTTCCTAAACAATCTAATAAATTGTAAATGTCATTATTATCGGAACAAATAGCACTACACTCCAAAAAAACATCACATGCCTTATCCATTTTGTTTAATTTTATTAAATTGGAACCAATCCATTTTAGACACTCGATTTTTTCTGGAATTTGCATCAAATCATTATATATATGATAAGCTTTTTCATAAAACTCAATTGATTGTAAATAGTCGCTCTTTTTAAAAAAGAGAGTACCTAATATTCCATACACAGAAGCTTGACCCATTCTATCTTTTTGTAATTCAAAATGTTTTAAGCATAGCAGATAGTTTCTTTCAGAATCGGAATATCGTTCTAATTGCAGTTGAATTAAAGCAATATCGCTTAACTCTTTAATATAATTTGAATCTTTGCCAAATTTTTCGAGTTGTTTTAGATTTTCTTCCTTTTTCTCTAAAAGCTCTTTTAATTCTCCTTTATTGGATAATGTTTCATTTTCTGCCATAGAACTTCAAAATATAATAGTTTTTTTATTTAATTCTATTATAGTATTTCATCCAAAATTTCTGCTGCATTCTTGACGCATTGAATACATTTTTTTTCAAATAGGTCATTTTCACCATAATATTGTCTGCCTTCGGGTGAAGTAAGATCACAACCAAGTAGCTCTTTACAGATTACTGAACCATGAATCTCTTGAAATCTGCTCGAAAACTCTCTTATAACCTGATAAGTCTCATCTTTCAATTCTGGACTCATATTTTTTCCCATGCCATGTTTTAACCCAATAACCATATAAGCTCCGGACACAGCACCACAAGTTCTCCCAAATCGTGCCATTCCACCCCCAAAACCAGTAGCCAATTTTAGAGCTGTATTTTCATCTAATCCATATTGAGTACAATAAGTCCCTAATATTGACTGAGCACAATTATAAATATCTCTAAAACGAGAAATTGCTTCTTCTATTTTTGACATAGTGACTAACTCCTTTTAGTTTTATAAACAATATTCTATAAGTATAAGAAATATAATATTTCATATCTATTATAGATCTAGAGATATAAAAGCAAATTAATTGTCGGGAGTAGGATTATCTTTTGAAAGTTATCGCAAGATTATGGGAAAGTCTTGATGAAAGAAAAGTTAAATGCCATATTTGTGCTAATGAATGTATTATATTTCCTGGAAATGTAGGAATTTGTCGAACGAGGAAGAATTTCGATGGAAAACTTTATTCACTTATTTATGGATCCCATATTTCTTCAGGTAGTTTAGATCCCATAGAAAAAAAGCCACTATATAATTTCTGGCCAGGAGCTACAGCTTATTCAATCGCTTCAATTGGATGTTCCTTTAAGTGTCAGAATTGTCAAAATTGGTCAATTTCACAAGCAAGCCCCACTGATAATGGAAAGAATGGATTTTATGATCTTGAGGGACTTGAGGGTCGTGGGATGTCAATGGTTGAGATGAGTCCTGATCAATTAGTAAAAAAAGTCGTTAAAAGTGGAGCAAGAACCTTAGCATACACTTATAATGAACCATTAATCTGGCATGAATATATTTTAGATACTGCAAAATTACTTAAGGAACATAATATCAAAACTATTTTAGTTACAAATGGGTATTCCACTCCAGAAGCTTCCAAAGAACTTGTTGAGGTAGGTATCGATGCAGCTAATATTGATATTAAAGCAATGTCAGATGATTTTTATAAGAAAATCTGTGGAGTAAAATCGGTTAAACCAGTTTTAGAAACTGCCAAATATTTTAAATCTAACGGGATGCATATAGAAATCACCAATTTGATCATCCCAGATTTGAACGATAGTAGAGAAGATATTAAGAAATTATGCAATTGGATAGTAGACAACTTAGGTAAAGATACTCCCGCCCATTTTTCAGCATACCATCCAGATTTTAAAGCTCCTTCTGAAAAGCGAACGTCTTACAAAACATTAGATATGGCGTATAATATCGCTAAAGAGGCAGGATTATATTTTCCTTATGTGGGAAATATAAATCATGAGCAAGGGGGTAATACATACTGCCCAAATTGTGGTTATTTGTTATTTGAAAGAAGAGGATACACTTTTAAGAAAATAGATGTTACTGAAGATAATAAATGCCCAAACTGTGCTTATGATCTAAATAATGTTATCATTGGAGAAATAAATCAGAATCCTTCACATCGATTTAGCTTCTTTTAAAAATTAAAAAAATTAAAATAATTTTGTATTAGAATACCCCTGAGATTGAAACTCCAATTACTACTAATAAAAATCCTTGAAGCAAGCAAAATAGAGCAAAAATAACTGCTAATGGTGGCCATGAAATAGCTTTAGAAACCGCCATAAACCCTGCTGTATAAAATTTCGCTGTGAGCGCTACTAGAGCAAAGATAATAATAAATACTATTGCCAGCAATATTTTAGGGTTGATAAAAACCGCAATTAAGTCAATCACAGTTTGTGGTATGAGAAGAGCCAACATAATGACAACAAGAGTGGCCGCCAATATCCCAATTATGCTGGCAAGAGGGAAATCATTCGCGGGTTTTACAAATGTTAGAACACCAAAAACGATTAAAATTATAGAAGTAAACAGGTTACGATCGTTTTCAAAGTTTGCATAAGCTACACTGGGAGGAATATCAAACATTAAACCAGATACTCCCGAGATTATGCATAATAATCCAACAATAAAGCCTAAATAAGTTAACACTTTCAAAAATTTAGTGATATCAAAATCCCAGTCTTCTACTTTTCGTTTTTTGAATGATTTCCTCCTCTTTGTCTCATGTACGGCATAAAGTAGCCATATAACACCCAAAAGTAACATGAAAAAACCACCAAATTCTCCTAGGGGTATCAAGAGGTTCTCCTTAAAATCCCAAGCAAAAATCAAAATATATCACACTATAATTTATTTTTGGATATGTTATTATAATGAATATATAAAACAATATTTATTAAAAATATATAGTCCAATATTTCAAAAAAAATAAGTAAGCAAATATTTAGATAAAAGAAACTGTTTTTTTAACATATTCAATGTAGGCTTTTATTTCTTCCTTCTTCCTATCTTTCTTCCAACCATATTCTATTGCCATTATATCAGCAACATTTGTGGCCACTTCGGTTGCATTTTTATGGCTAATCCAAAGAGACATTTCTGTTCGACGACAGAAAACA
>JBHLNR010000256.1:0-4522 GCA_048941385.1 Promethearchaeota archaeon | reverse complement strand
CAGTTGATTTTAGAACCTTTAATCTTCATAGTTCTATTTATTATCTCACTTAGAAAATATACTAAGAAATTATCTCCCATAACAGGTAATTTAAGAATGAACTTTGGCATGATAAATGCTACATTAAATGAGGCACTTTCTGGTATTGAAGTAGTTAAGTCCTCAACCCAGGAAACTCATGAACTTAATAAATATTTAATATTTGCTAAGAAATACAGAGATGCTTATATATCCCAAGGAAAAATTCAGGCTAAATATATGCCCATATTATTTTTGAGTTTGACAATAACAATTGGTTTAGCGCATTCACTTATTTTGTATAACTCAGGAATAATGAATATCGGGCAAGTAATTTCTTATATTGGTTTATTGGATTTATTATTTTTCTCCACCTTCATATCAATTTTTGTATTTGCCCTTGTAAAGCTGGCAGGAAGTAGTGCTCAGCGCATTCTTGAATTAATGAACCAAGAAACAGAAATTGATGAGAATCCTAATGGAATACAACGAGATTTGGAGGGTTCTATTAAATTCGAAAATGTTTCTTTCAGTTATCCTGGAACTTCAAATTTTGTTTTAAAAGATGTTTCATTTGAGGTTAAATCCGGACAAACTATAGCTATTGTAGGAACTACGGGTTCCGGTAAAACTACTTTAACTAAATTGATTTCAAGATTATATGATGTGACGGAAGGAAAAATCCTTATTGACAACCAAAACATCAAGGATTTTGCTCTAAAATCACTTAGAGCTCAGATATCTTACATTGAACAAGATGTATTTCTATTTTCCTTTTCAATCTTTGAAAATATCACATTCGGCAAATTAGGTTCTAAAGAAAATGTAATTCAAGCCGCAAAACAAGCTCAAGCCCATGATTTCATAACCAAGTTGGCAAAAGGATATGATTCACAAATTGGAGAGAGAGGTGTCTTATTAAGTGGAGGTGAACGGCAGAGAATAGCCATTGCTCGAGCGTTTCTAGCAGATCCTAAAATTCTCATATTGGACGATTCTACTTCTGCAATTGATTCAAACACTGAAGACAAAATACAATATGCTATCAAAAATATCCTCCAGAATAGAACTACTTTTCTAATAACTCATAGATTAAGCCAAATTAGATGGGCAGACATGATTCTTGTACTAAAAAATGGGAGAATTGAAGCTAAGGGTACTCACCAAGAGCTACTTAAAACCTCAGAAGAATATAGAAAAATTTTTGTCAAGAAATTTGACCTTGATGAAAATAAACTAATAAGAGGGGAGGTGTAAAATCGTGTGGGTTGGACTTGAAGCTGAAGAGTATGATCGAAGTATTAAAGACAGAACATTATTAAAAAGGATTTTTGAATATTTTAAGCCATATAGAAAATATATGACAATTGTTGTGTTTCTACTCATTCTTTCTTCCCTTTCAAATTCATTTGTTCCTTTCTTCACATCTCTCACAATTAATAATCTTGCTACTAATCCAAGTATTTTTAACTTTATATTTTTAATTGGGTTAATATTTTCTCTAAATATCCTGGCTTTCATTTTTAATTACTTTAGGTACATAAACGCAGCTAAAGCAATTGGAAATGTGGAATTAGATTTAAGAACTGATGCCACAGAATCTGTTTTAAACCATGATCTCTCTTTTTTTGATAAAAATCCTATTGGAAAAATAGTCAGCCGAATTAATACCGACAGCCGTGATTTTGCCCAAACAGTGGATTTAACTATTGAAGTTGCTTCGAATTTTATTGTTATGATTATCTTGGTTATATTATTGGCTTTATTTAACATTATCTTAACTTTGGCAATGCTTATCATGATTCCACTTTTTTTCATTGTTGCACTATCCTACAGAAAAGTTGCTAGAAGGATGACACTGTTAGGGCAACGGGCGTTAGCTTCTGTGAATGCCTATGTTAAAGAGAGCTTTTCTGGCATTCAGATTGCGAAAACCTTTCGACAAGAATCTAAACTATATGATCAGTTTGATATGGTTAATATGCAATCTTATAGAGTAAATTTAAAGAGAGCACTGGTTATAAATGCAATTTTCCCTAGCTTATCTATTGTTCAAGGAATTGTTTTAACAATTTTAGTCTATTACGGGGGCAATTTTTTAATTTTAGGAGTATTTAACGTGGGAGAATTCAACTTTTTCTTCCAAAGTCTATCATTTCTCTTTTTTCCATTGCTCACCATCGCTTCTTTTTGGCCACAATTTCAGTCTGGCTTATCTGCTTCTGAAAGAATATTTGCTGTAATAGATAAGCAACCGGTCGTTACACAGAAAGATACCATAGAACCATCAAAATTGCGAGGAGAAATTGAATTTAAAAATCTAATATTTCAATATGATGAAAATAAAAAGGTTTTTGATAATTTTTCACTGAAAATACAACCTGGAGAATCAATTGCTTTAGTCGGTCATACAGGTGCAGGAAAATCAAGCATTGCTAAACTCTTAGCCCGATTCTACGAATTTCAAGGAGGTGACATCATGGTTGATGGTATCAGTATCCGGAATTATGATTTAAAAAAATATAGAGAACAAATCGGACTTATTCCACAAAGCCCCTTTTTATGGACTGACAGTGTTGAAAATAATATCAGTTATGGGTGCAGTGAGGTTAGATGTGATGATGTAACTGTCGCATTAGAAAGAACAGGAGGTGCTGATTGGGTTGAAAAATTACCTAATGGACTC
Source organism: Promethearchaeota archaeon (assembly GCA_048941385.1). Lineage (GTDB taxonomy): Archaea > Asgardarchaeota > Lokiarchaeia > Sigyniarchaeales > SOKP01 > Loki-b32. The sequence continues at coordinate 1,818 of JBHLNR010000256.1, read as the reverse complement.
CAAACTAATGTTGGAGAAAGAGGAGCATTACTCTCAATGGGTCAAAGACAACTCGTTGTTTTTGCTCGTGTTTTACTGCAAGATCCATCAATTCTCATATTAGATGAAGCAACCGCCTCGATTGATCCTTTTACTGAAACTAAAATACAAGAAGCAATGGAAAAAACCATACAGGGGCGGACTTCAATCATTATCGCTCATCGGTTATGGACTGTACGACACGTCGACCGAATTATAGTTATTGATCACGGAAGAATAGTAGAACAAGGAAATCATGATCAGCTTATGAGGAAACGAGGAAAATATGCTGAGCTTTATGATACTTACTTTCGACATCAGACCCTTAAATATATTGAAGAGATGGGTAAAATAGATAATCTATCGATCGGCTAACGTTATAAGCTTGATCTATTTTTGAATTATTAACAATCTATTTAATAATTATACCGTAATTAACATCTTTAGAACATTTTTTTAGAAAAGAAATTATAAGGAGTTAGAAAGGATTATGATTAAAAGACTTGAAAAAATTCCCAATTCTTCAAGAATGAGAGATAATTTAGAATTTAAATATTATATTGATGGGAATTGGGAAAAATCAACTTCAGGGAAAACAATTACTGTTAAAAATCCCTATAATGATGAAATAGTAGGTTCTGTACAAGCATGTTCCATTGAGGAAGCTAATCAAGCTATTATCAATGCAAAAGAAAATCAGGAATGTTGGTATGAAAAAACTCAAAGAGAACGATCAGATATAATAAGAACAGCTGCTCGTTTGATGAGAGAATGGGCTGATCCTTTAGGATACATTATGATGAAAGAAATTGGTAAGCCTTTAAAAAGTGCTGTATCAGAAATAACTCGAACAGCCGAACTATTTGAAGCTACAGCTGAAGCTGGATTGCAACTGGAAGGAGAAGCAATCTACGGAGATGCATTTAAAGGTTTCAGTAAAGACAAGATTTCAATGACTTATAGAGTTCCCTTAGGAGTGATCCTATGCATTGGTCCATTTAATTATCCGTTTAATCTTACTGGATCTAAAATTGCTCCCGCTTTAATGGCAGGAAATGCTGTTGTAGCTAAACCACCTTCTCAGGGAGCAATTAGTCCGTTATTTTTTGGATTAATATTAGAAAAGGCTGGAGTTCCTCCTGGTGTTTTTAATATAGTTACCGGCAAGGGTTCTGAAATTGGAGATTATTTAGTACAACACCCCTTAATTAACATGGTTAGTTTTACTGGTTCCTCCGAGACAGGTAAACATCTTGCAAGTATTGTGGGAATGAAACCTTTATTACTGGAGTTGGGGGGAAAGGATGCTGCTATTATACTGGATGATGCAGATTTAGAAATAACTGTAAACGCAATAGTCTCAGGAGCTTTTTCATACAGCGGACAAAGGTGTACCGCCGTAAAAAGAGTTCTTCCAATGCCGGGAATTGCTGATAAATTAATAGAATTAGTAAAAACAAAAGTGATGAATTTATCCATTGGAGATCCTGAAAAAAATGCCACAATAGGTCCCCTTATAAATTCAAAACAATGCGATTACGTTCAAGGATTGATAAATGATGCCTTGGATAAAGGCGCAACCTTGCTATGTGGAAATAAACGGGAAGGTAATATCATGTGGCCAACACTGCTGGATCATGTGACAACTGAAATGAGGATAGCTTGGGAAGAACCTTTTGGTCCTGTTTTGCCCTTTATAAGAGTTCGCAGCGCTGAAGAAGCTATAGAAATTTCTAATTTATCGGAATATGGCCTTCAAGGAATGATTTTTACTGAAAACATCGATTTGGCTTTCAACAT
>JBHLNR010000255.1:0-4523 GCA_048941385.1 Promethearchaeota archaeon | reverse complement strand
GTTTTTCCTTTCTCAACCTCTAAATTCTTTTTAAGAAATTCTATTTCCTTATCTCTTTGGGCTAAAAGAGATTTTGAATTTTGAATCTCTTTTTCTTTTGCTAATATCTCTTTAGTTTTATTTAACATTTCTTCCTCTTTGGTTTGAATTTCTTTTTCTTTTCTAAAGAGCTTTTGTTCAAATTCTTCTGATTTCTTCACGATGAGCTTATACTGATTTTCTAATGTTGTTATTTTCTTTGTATTTTCGCTCAATTTTTTTTCTAAATCAGATTTTGCTGCTGCTAATTGAGTTACCTTAATATCTGCATGAAGTTTCTCTTCTTTAATCTTATCAAGTGATTTTCTAGCGGTTGATCTTTTTTCAGTCAATTGAATTAAACTTTTTTCTCGACCCGCTAATTTCTTCTTTACATTTTCAAATTTTTCTGCTTGTTTTTCTACTTCTTTAAGTAATTGGCTAACTCTTAGTTCTAAATCATCTATTGTCGATTTAAAATCTAATAAAATGGTTCCTTCCACGGAATGCTTCTTTTTGGGACTTTCCTCTATTTTTACCCAGTCTATATCCATAATATTTCACTGTTTTTATTTTTAAGCAGATAAATTTTTAATAATTTTCCTATATATTTTAAAATTCACTTCTATATTAAATCTTTAAAAATAAATTAATTTTTCATAAAAAATAATTATTTTAGTATCAATTCTTTGATTATATTCGATTCATCTTAGAAAGGAATATAATTAATGGTTAAAATTGATATTGGAACTGCTGGATGGGATTATAGAGATTGGATCGGTTCCTTTTATCCGAAACAGTTAGAGAGAACCCATTATTTAGAATTTTTCTCAAAATACTTTGATATCGTAGAGATAAACTCTACTTTTTATAATTTACCGTCAAAAGATATGGTAAAAAACTGGAGGAATAGGGTTCCAGAAAAATTTCGTTTTATTGTTAAAGTGTGGCAAAAAATAACTCATAACCTTGAAGATCCTGAATTAGACTTAAGCATTGTAAATTTCTTCTCAGTAATGACACATTTGAATGAAAAAGTTATAGCATACCTCTTACAATTTCCTCCATGGTTTAAATACACAGAGATTCATCTCAACAAATTAGAAGCACTAATTAATGAGCTCCCAACAAATAATAGATATATAATTGAATTAAGAGATAATTCTTGGTTTAATCCTTAAATCCTTTCAAAATTCGTTGATGGAAATAAAATAATACTAGGAACAACATATATGCCTGGAATTATACCTTATTACATGGAGAATCAAAAATTTTATTATATTAGGCTAATAGGAGATAGGAGACTTACTGTCTTTAACCATATTCAAAGGGATCAGGAGAAAACGTTAATAAACCTTTATGAGAATGTTCAAAATTTAATTAAAATACCTGAAATATTTGAAATCTTTATCATTGTCAACAATCATTTTCAAGGTTCAGCTCCAGAAAGTGTAAATAATCTCAGAAAACAATTTGGGATATCATTTCACAGTTTTAACCCTCAAAAAAGCTTAACAGAATTTATAAATTAATTTAAATAAGGTTAATAATGTAAATATTTTACTCCTTTGGCTTTTTAAATCGCTCATTTGAATAAGAAAGTTTAAATATATTGAGTTTGACTAATTTTTTATGGATATTATTGATAATTTTAAGAAAATAGGTAAAAATTGGAGATTATTAGTTATTGTAATCTGGTTATTAGTTGGTATATCGATAATTCCATTCCCAGATCATAGAGTATCGTTCGTAGGAATAATAATATTCCTCCCTTTCTTAGTATTTTTAATGTTCTTATTCTTACTTTCCCTAATTTCGAAGAAGGACATCTTTGAATACCCACCGTGGAAAGTGATGTTGTTTTTATTAATATCTTTACCAATAATGCTTTTAATTTCAGTTATACTGATAGTACTATTTGCAATATCTATTGTATCTTATTTTTTCTTTTCTTCTTGGTTCATCCTCTATGGAGCTTATTTACTAGGTAGAAACATTGATAATAGGTTATACAAAGTCTCTAAGGCTAAAACTTTTCTAAGAGTTCTGATATTTATTGGAGGAATAGTGGGATCCATTGTCTTTCTATTTCTCTTTATCATTGGGCCTAAAATTTTTGATTTCTCTAATATTATTGAAGATATGGGAGGCACTATCGAAGTTCCATGGTACTTGAATGGTGTTTATGTCCTCGTTGGGGGGATATTACTTGGACTTACGGTAGTAGCAATTATTTTTATTTTTAAAAAATCATTCGCTGGTTGGTTTGGCATTTTTTCTCTCATAGTCTCATTTTATACACTATTTTTAGTATTAAAGATATATCTTGGTATCGAGAATCTTGAAGATATATCTGACCAAATTAATACAATTTGGGCTTATTTTGGTATGATTATTCCCGATCTATTTATTATCTTTTACTCTCTGAGTACTCTTATGGGTTCGCAAGCAGAATTACTTAGTAAACGATTTAAAAGATTTAAACTTGATACAGTAATCATATGGTTAATCCTTTCTAAAGTAGCTTTTGAATTTATTCGATTTTTCCCATATACCATCTTTGAAAAGGTAGATTATTTATTTATTAATCAATTAGCTGATTTAAATAATAATCTCATAAATCTTGTTAAAAATGTAGCAGTCTTAGGATTTTTCTTATTACTATTAATAGTTATAGGTATATATGAGATATATAAGTATTATAAAGTACAGGAACAGCCAAGGGAGGAAGGTGGTGATGAGATAGAAGAACTTCAATCACCTCAGCCGATAACAGATGAATATGATACAATATCACCATTTAAAAGTGCCGATGTTGTTGAAGAAGATGAAGTAGATGAAGAAACTTATGAATTAAATCAAGACCAAGATTTTTAAAGAGGTCTTGCTTAGAAAGTGCATTAAATTCAATTTTTATTTTTTATTCTTTTTTGTAAATTATAAATTCTTCATAGATTAATAGATTAATAATTAGTTTTATCAAAGAACAATTCAAATGATATTATATTTAATCATTAGAGGTGTCTAATATGAGTAGTTATGAATCCAATGTCGAGGAATTATTTCTTGAAAAATTTGAGAAATTAGCATTAAAAGTCGAACAATTAACAGATGAAATTTCCAAAATGAAACTTAAGTTAGATAAAAATTATAGACTTAATAGGACCTTTGGCTTAAAAACAATAAGAAATTCCGAACCTTTAAATTTTGCAAAAGATGTAATGGGTATTGGAAGCCCAACTAAAAGATATCTACTATCCCTAAGAGCGATTACTGAAGAGTGGAAGGGAAGGAAAAATGATATTTTACTAACAATCCGTCAACAGGAAAAAGAAACCCATTTGGATCTCAAAGCTCTTGGAATTAGAATACCAATTAATGATATCAAGAATATATCAGTATTAGCTAAGGAAATTCTCTCTCTTCTATATGTATCATGTGATTTACAGGGAATGGCTATAAATGAGATCCTAAGAGATATCATTACTGAAATAAATGAAAATGGCTATAAAATGGTACAAGAAATTAAGCAAAAAATGGTCTTGTAACAAATAAATAGGAAATTGTGATCGTGAAACCCTAATTTCACGAAATTTTCATCATAACACCAAAATGGCTATAATATTAGAGTTGAAAATTTAATTTTTCTTTATTTTAGATAGGTGTTTTAAAGGTTATGAGATTATGTTTAATGAATACAAATCAATTTGAGAAGATAAAAAATTGAGTTGAAATATTTTGGATTATGAAGATATAATTTTTGAAAAGAAAGATCGTGTAGCACGAATAACGATCAATCGTCCTGAAGTATATAATGCCTGTAGACAGAAGACAGTCCACGAGTTAATGGATGCATTTGATAAATGTTTTGATGATGAAATAGGGGTCGTCGTATTCACGGGCATTGGAGAAAAGGCTTTTTGCACTGGTGGAGATCAGAGTACTCGAGAAAAGGGAGGGTATAAAGGTGGTCATATGTTACCTCTTGAAGTTGGTTGGCAGCGTGTTACGCACTTAATCCGCACGTTACCTAAACCTGTTATAGCTAGAGTAAATGGATATGCAATCGGAGGAGGTCATGTGTGGCATGTCAACTGTGATCTAAGTATTGCTGCAGAAAATGCCCAATTAGGACAAGCAGGACCTCGAGTAGGTTCTTTTGATCCAGGTTATGGGACAGGGGACTTAATGAGAGCTGTAGGTATAAAACGTGCTAAAGAAATTTGGTATTTATGCCGACGTTATACTGCTCAACAAGCTTTAGAAATGGGACTTGTGAATGCGGTGGTTCCTATGGAGAGATTAGATGAAGAGGTAGAGCAATGGTGCAATGAATTACTAGAAAAAAGCCCAAATGCATTAAAAATGCTAAAATATGCATTTTTAGCTGAAACAGATGGAGTCACAGGAGTTACTCAGCTAGGGGTGGGGGGATTATCACTTTATTATGGCACAGATGAAGCAGTAGAAGGGAAAAATGCATTTTTAGAAAAACGTAAACCTGA
>JBHLNR010000254.1:0-4541 GCA_048941385.1 Promethearchaeota archaeon | reverse complement strand
TTTTGCATATTATAATAAGATCATTTATGATAATGATCGCTTAGATTTTTGCATTCGTAATAATTACTGATCATTATTCGATAATCTTTCGCAAATATTTATACATTAAGTTTTATTTATGTTACATAGAAAAATAAGAAGTGATAAATTAAAATGTCCTTATTCAATATTTTTAGGCCTAAAAGGGGTAAAAAAAGACTAGAAGAACTTAAAATACTACTCCAATTGAATCCTCTATACTTTAAACATTTAAAGAAGCTTAAATTGGAGAGAGATGCAAGAACTTATAACTAATTACTTTTTTTTTCTAATTTTGTTTGGGTTTTAAAACCAGCGTAAGAAATTTAAGAAAAAATGAAAATATAATATAAATGATATTTAGATTTTCTCAAAAATATGGATGCACATTGCAGCTTCTCCAGAACCTAAAGTACCGCCTCCATTCTGGGCTAAAGCAATTTTGGCATCATTTACTTGCCTTTCCCCTGCTTCTCCACGTAATTGTGTTACCAATTCATACATTTGTGCTATTCCTGAAGCTCCTATCGGATGACCACGAGCTAGTAAACCTCCACTAGGATTCACAGCTACTTTTCCATCGAGTTGAGTAGCACCACTCTCTGCAAATGGACCACCTTGTCCAACAGGACAGAACCCTAATCCTTCAGTTATATTAAGTTCTGCATATGCTGTTGCATCATGAACTTCTGCCACATTTATATCTTCTGGACCAAGCTTTGCTTTTTCATAAGCAATTTTAGAAGCTGTTCCTATTTCATTAAATGGTTTTCGTGAACCAGATCTTAAGACTGAAGCGCGAACTAAGATTGCTCTGTCTCTAAGGCTTGGATTATCGTTTAAAAATTGCTCAGAACATACGATAGCGGCCGCAGAACCATCTCCTGTAGGAGCACACATAGCTCTTGTTAATGGATATGCCACTACATAATCATTCATAACCTGTTCTATTGTCTGAGGAAATGTATATTGTGCCAGAGGATTCATTGTCGAGTTGTTATGATTTTTTGCCGCAATAGCAGCGATTTGGCGTTGAGTAGTTCCATATCTCTTCATGTGTGCACGGGCACCCATTGCGTAAAAATCCATAAAGATTGAATGATCTTTTTTCTTTTTTGGTTTTTCTTCTCCATCTTTTGATCCTTTCTCTTTCTCTTTTTCCGCTTGTTTGTTTCCTTCTTCGATTTGTTTTTTCAACTGACTTATCATTTTTAGGGTATCCTCAACATCAGTCCCAGCGATAAATCCCGACATTGCTCCCATTCCTGGTATGCTTCCACTCCTCACTATAGGAGGTTTGTCGAAGTACATCTTCTCAGTACCAACTGCTAATGCAACCTTATATACTCCTGATTTAATTGCCATCCAAGCGTTATGAAAAGCAGAACTCCCCCCTGCGCATGCATTTTCTACATTTGTTATTGGAATTTTATCAATACCATGTATACTAAGTGCAACTTGCCCTCGAATACAATGTTGATATTCATTTTGTCCCCAACCAGAATTACTGAACCAAGCGGCTTCTAAATCACCTTTACTTAATCCACAATCCTTTAGTGCTCCTTGAACAGATTCACCAGTCATACTTTTCATCGTTCTGCCAGGGAGTTTGGCAAATTTTATCATTCCAACTCCAACAATATATACATTATCATTCATTTATTTTATTCCCTTATTTCTTAACTTTGTTATTCAAAATTAATGAGAAAATAAGAATTTTCTCTTTAACTTGATAAGTTAAGACTTTATCACAAAAAGCACTTTGTATCGCAAAGCTTAAATATGATTAAGATTTAATTTAACTTAGGAACTTTGTAGTACAAAGTTCGAAAAAATAGGAAATAGGAAGGTGTATCTCATAATTTCATTACTAGTTCAATTGAGGTTGTGGAAAAAAAAGGTGATAAAATACGGATAAATATCAAAAAACAATATTAGCTGTTATTCTTATCATTATCATTTCGAGTATTACCTATACTATATTTATTATCTTGGGAATCATTAATAGCTATTTTCCATTTTTTATATTGTTTCCAGGTTTTCTGGTTATCTTGATTCCTATAATATCCCGTAAAAGGTTAGGTGAACTAAATAAAAAAGAACGATTGAAAAACCGTTTGGAGGAGTAAATTCAAAACATGAGTATAAGAATTAAGAAGGAAGGAATGCTTGCTATTGGAATGATTTCTTTAGCCCTTTCCCTTTTGTTGGATAAATTTGCTGGTAAAATCCCGATAGTTGATTTTTTCTGTGGCTTGTTCACAGGCTTATCTATAACGATGAATCTTAGCTTTTTAATAAAGCTAAAGTACGAAAAACATACAGAAATAAAGAATTAGGGTGGAATTATTACCTTTATAATTTAAATTGAGATTTTGATGAAAATAAGATGAAAAAAAAGAGGTGTAATAAAAAAATTGGTTGAAACACATGCCATAGAGACTCACGATCTCACTAAAGATTTTGGTGATATTCGTGCTGTCAATAATTTAAATTTAAAAATTCCTTATGGAAAAACTTATGGATTATTGGGACCAAATGGTGCTGGCAAAACAACCACAGTTAGGTTGCTTAACGCCATTATTTCTAAAACTTCTGGAAATGCAACAGTTGGGGGGTATGATATAGTAACAGAAAGTGAGAAGGTGAAAATGATATGTGGTTTTTTACCAGAATCCCCTGGTTTGTATTCTAAGCTTACCGCGAGGGAATTCTTAGAATTTATCGGTGAGTTATACTATTTACCACGAAAAGTAATATCTACTCGAATTGATGAGTTATTGGAGATATTTAATTTGGAGGGTCGAGAAAATGATCTTTTAGAAGGATATTCAAGAGGGATGAAGCAAAAGGTATGTTTATGTGCTGCCTTGATACAAGATCCAGAAATCATATTTCTTGATGAACCTACGTCAAATTTAGATCCTGCTGCTGCTAGAATGGTTAAAGATCTCATTTCAGTACTAGCGAAAAAAGCGGATAAAACGGTCTTTATCTGTACCCACCTCCTTGATACGGCAGAAGAGTTATGTGATATCATTGGCATCATCATTAATGGAGAGCTCCAAGTTGAGGGAACACCAAAGGAAATCATAGTATCAGTTGGAGCAAAAGATTTAGAAGATGCCTATTTAAAGATTACTGGGACCTCTCAAATTGACGATTTGTTATCATGGAGAGATGCAAATTCAAATAATCATAAAATTAAAAGTAAAAAAAAGAAAAAACTAAGAAGGAAGTGAGGTAATTTCAAGTGACGGTTTTAACAACAGAAAAAACGAGAGTAATTGAACATCAAATCTTTGATACTATTAATAATAAGCGAAGTTCATGGAAGACAATTGCGAAAAATGAAATAAAACTCAGAACATCGCGTTTTCGAAGTCATAGGAGACTCTTTTTTATGGTTCTATACTCAATTTTATTGATTTGGGCGTTTATTGGTGCTCCAATGCTTTTTGATTTGTTTATGCCTACATTAGCTACTGAATATTCTAGTGTTTTCAAACAACTAGTCGCATTATTAATTGAATCTTTGATGATGGTGTTGTTCCTCGTTTTAGTAATGTACCCTCTAAATAATGTGTATAGGGAAGATGAAACTAGTACCAAGGAATCATTGTTAGCAACACCTGTAAAAGCAAATGATATCTTTTTAGGAGAGTTTTTAGGGAAATCTCCGATATATACTATAGCTATCTTAATCCTTTGTCCAGCTGTCACTGGTATGATAAATCCCTTAATTGATATGAGTTTTTATCAGTACTTGATAATCTATAGTTCGGTTTTTTTTCTTGTTTATTTTGCGAATCTAGTAGGATCAATTCTCGCAAGTTGGATTGAACATAAAATTTCGAAAAATGAAAGAGCAAGAGATTTAGGAAAGGCGCTTATTTGGGTGTTTACCATTTTGATGGTTGTTATAATGTATACTGTGATGTTTTTCCTTAATTTCCTACTAACTCATCCGGAACTAAAAAACTGGTTAGCATTTTATCCTTCGTTTTGGTATTCAAGCTTAATTTTATATAGTATTGATCCAATCTTGCTTGATCCATTCATTCTAAATATATGGATGAATATTTTATTATCAATTAGTATCCCTTTAGTAATTCTATATCTTTCTTACAAAAGAGCAGAATTTTTTTATACTTTGGAAGGGGGATTAGAGAAAAGCAGTAAAACAATTACTAAACATGAAAATGCTTTTTTTGGAGTTTTAAGAATATTCTTAGGGAAATGGGGAGGATTAACAGTGATACAGCTGAAGAGATTCTTTAGGAAAAAAGCAAATATTGCAAGAATTGCTTACGTTGTAGGACTTCTAGGATTTTTTTCTTGGTTTATGACAAGGATGGGAGATGATATTTTTGGGAGTTTGTTTGCGACAACTATAATAATAACATTCGGAGGTGCAATGAATAGCATAATGCTTGGACACCTAGGTTTTGTTGACTCAAAGGATTTAATATGGGTATATAAGAGATCACCGCGGGGAATAAAAAGTCTTGTTTATTCCTATT
>JBHLNR010000253.1:0-4543 GCA_048941385.1 Promethearchaeota archaeon | reverse complement strand
GAAATTTTATTCAAAAGAATTGCAGATTTCCCTAAACTTGAGAAATTTCCAAATTTAACAGGCAGATTAAGACTATGTATCTCAGGTGCAGGACCTTTACACGCTCCCGTACAAAAATCATTTCAAGAAAATACCGGCGGAAGAATTGTAGAAGGTTACGGATTATCAGAAGCAAGCCCTGTTGTTAGTGCGGGAAATCTTTTCGGTGAGAGTCCAGTGGGTAGCATTGGTATGCCTTTTCCAGGCACTGATTGGGGAATATTTGATGTAGATAACTTTGAGAAAGGACCAATAGCAGATGGATTGCCCGGCTCTAAATATGGAGAGGAAAATACAGGGGAATTGTGTGTTTGCGGACCCCAGGTAATGAAAGGATATCTTAATCAACCAGATGAAACTGCAGATACATTAAAAAATTGGGATGGGAGAACTTGGCTTCTTACTGGGGATATAGGTTTTATGAATGATGATGGTACAGTTGCTTTAAGAGATAGAAAGAAACAACTGATTAAAGTAGCAGGCCATTCAGTCTTTCCTGCTGAAGTTGAGACTATGCTTATGAGTAATGAAGCTGTTTCTGAAGCAGCAGTCGCTGGACTTCCTGATCCAAAAGGAAAGGTTGGAGAGATAACAAAAGCATGGGTATCGTTGAAACCTGAATATAAAGGTAAAATTACTGAGGAACAATTAATAGCTTGGACCGAAAAAAATATGACTAAATGGAAATGTCCGGCTATCATTGAATTTATTGATGAAGTTCCGAAGAATATTATGGGAAAAGTTCAAAGACGTGTTTTACAGGAAGCAGATCCATTATTTAAGAAATAAATTCCTTTTTTTTGTCTTCTTTTTGAATTTTTTAATAAAATTTGAAGTCCTAATGTTAAGAGTTTTATATTTCATTAATTTGATAAACTTTTGATATAATGATATATTATTCCTTTCATGGAATCAATCCCCACTAAACACACACAACAGAGTTATTTATTTTTCTGGGGAGGTCAATTATTTTCATTATTAGGTTCCTCTATTATACAATTTGTAATAGTCTGGTGGATTGCTGAAGGAACGAGAAGCCTAATCTATGTTTCAATTGCTTTTTTCTTAAGTTCACTTCCGATGGTTATCATTCCACCTATTATTGGTGTATTCATCGATAGGTGGAACAGGAAACTTACTATTGCATTGACAGATTCGCTTCAAGCATTCATAACTCTTCTGATTATATGTTTTTTCATTTTTGATTTTGCTAATGTTTGGCTTGTAATGTCAATGAATCTCTTTAGAGGTGTATGTCAATCAATTCATTTTCCTGCGGTTAATGTAGTTATCCCTTTAATGATACCAAAGAAAAATCTAAGCAGAATGAATGCAATTAATTACTTTTTCACGGGTGTTATACGAGTAGTTGGTCCATTAATCGCTGGTAGTTTGTTATTTTTTTTTGCAATAGAACAAATTTTATGGGTAGATATTTTTACCTTTTTTATAGCGATTTTTCCACTATTAATCGTTAGGTTTCCATCAATAAAGTTAAAAGAACAACAAATTCAGGAAAAATCATTCATTAAGGATTTTAAGACTGGTGTTAGTGTCTTGAAATCTGTAAGAAGTTTACTTATTTTGATACTATTCATATCTATCATTAATCTTTTAAATATGCCATTTACTACCTTGATGTCCTTATTCATTATTCTAAATCATTCTGGTGCAGAATTACAATTTGCTCTAGTAAGTGCTTTTCTACAGGCAGGCATAGTAATTGGTGCTCTAATTGCGTTGTCTAAAAAGAATTGGAAACATAAAGAATTGATTATCTTATGGTCTGTACTTATTGGTATTGCAGGTTATTCACTGACTACTTTTGCTCCGAAGGGGAATTTTCTTATGATCGGTATTGGAGCATTAATTCATGCTTCTATGATTCCAATAGCAAATACTATGTTTCTTACCATTTTCCAGACAAAAACTCCAGCAGAAACCCAAGGTAGAGTTTTTTCATTTATTGCGAGCATGGCTGCAGCAGTTACTCCACTTGGAATGATTATTTCTGGACCATTAGCAGAGCTATTAAGCATAGTATTGCTTTTTATTGTTAGTTTATACCTGCAATTTGCCTGTCTAGTTTTTACTTGGTTCTTTACAAGTATTAAATCTGTTATTGAAAAGGAAAAAAATATTGAAGTAACCATTATGGATGATGATCTAAGATTAAAACCTGAGCAAATTGAATATTAATTTTCTTATATTTGAGTTATCTATTTTTAAATAAATTTTAATTTTTGCTTTAATTAATTTTCAATATTCTATATTATACTATTTTATTCACTGAAAAACCAAAATCGAATAATGACTAAAGGAATAATTATCTCGGGTGGTTGGGGAACCCGTTTACGCCCTTTAACGTGTACCATCCCTAAGCCCTTAATCCCAATAGTTAATAAGCCAGTAATTGAAAGACAAATAATTCTTCTGAAATCTGCGGGAGTGACACAAATTGTCTTAGCTGTAAGTGTTATGGCAGATGTTTTGAAAGAATATTTTAAAGATGGCAAGGATTTTGGTGTAAATATTCAATATACTGATGAAAGAGCACCTATGGGAACAGCGGGTGCAATTAAGCTAGCTGAAGATTATTTGAAAGATGATAATTTCTTTATGTTAAATGGGGATGTTATTTTAAACTTCGATTTCTATCAAATGATTAAAATCCACGAAGAATATCGAGGAATTGGGTTAATTGCAAGTAAAGTCGTAGATGATCCCTCAAGATATGGTGTTCTGATTGTGGATAACGAATCTGGCAAGATAAACAAATTTCTTGAAAAGGATGAATATCATCCTCCAGGGGGTAAATACATTCCAATGCCCATTAATGCAGGAGTTTATCTATTGGAACCAGAGATTTTTACATATATTAAACCGGGGATAAAGGTATCAATTGAAAGAGAGGTTTTTCCTAAGCTTGCTGATGAGGGAAATTTGTATAATTTTTCTATAAAAGGGATTTGGAAAGACATTGGAAAGCCCGAAGAATTATTGGAAGGAAATATTCAAATGATGATTGATATCTTGGAGAATGTAAATAATAAACAGAAAAATATTATGGATAAAAGCCTCGATATAGACGGCAAAGCATTGGTTCATTCTCCGGTAGCTATTGGAGAAAATGTTGTGATAGGAAAAAATTGCGAAATAGGCCCCAATGTAATAATTGGAGATAACGTATTCATTGATGACAACACGAGGATTAGGGAAGCTCTGATTTTTGAAAAAACATATATCTCGAAAAACATAAAGATTGAAAAAGGAATAATATCTGATAATTGTTTAATTAGAAACAACGTAGAATTAATAGGAAATAACCAAAATTTGGTGATTTTATCCTCGTACGTCGAAGTTTTGGAAAATATTAGATTAATTGCTCCTTCAAATGGGTCTATTACTATTTGTCATCATGAAATCGTAAGAGAAGATATAGGGAGTTATTAAATCTCTTCGCGAAGTCTTATTATTTTCTTTTTGAGTTTTTTTATTCTAGAATCGGAAACGTTGAAAATTAAGAAACTCTCCAAAATCTTTAGCGCCTTTTGATAATAATTAATGCTATTCAGAAAATCTCCATTTTTTTCTGCATTTTCTCCTGCCTCTATAGCAAAATCCAATTCTAATTGTTTCTCCTTCTTTTCAAGATTCAGAACCAATTGAGAAATTTTATTGATTTCCTCTTTCAAATTAAATTCTCTAGCAATATAGTGAGCTTTTTTATATTCTTTTTCTGCTGTTTGGTATGCTAAAGTTTTTTCAGCGTTTTTCCCTTTATTGATAAATTCTTTTATCATTTTGATTGCTGATAAGATGCTCATATCTTCTAAGTCAATCTCAAGCTCTTCAATTCCAGAATTACTTGAAAGAATCGAAGATATCGGCTTAAATTTGGCTACTTTTTCAGAAATAGTTTCCTCTTGCATCTCTAGAGTACTTGCTACAGTTTCAAGATTTGTAGAAATGAAAACTTTATTTTCTATAAGTTGATGGATCTCATAAAGAATGATACTTGATTCGAGATTTACAATCTCCTTAACTCTGTTAAGTAAGTTATTAACGAAGAAAAATGATTTAGAGACTAAAAGTTCCTTAGCTAAATTCAGTATAGCTTTTTGAATCTTATTTTGGTTTATTTTTTCTAATATATGTGGAGTAAAACTATGTGCTAAAGACATAGGAAAAACTAGTTCAACATTAAAGCTATCAATTAAATACTCTATCATGTTCTCAACGTTAAAAATCCCGGATTCTTTAAACTTGCTAATTTCATTATGAAATAATTCTTCATATTCCATAAGGAATCTTCCCACATGAGTCCGCATATTATCAGAAGCAGTATGGTCGAGAATCAAACAAATCCTTACAAAAGACCCATTTTTTAAAAGGATGTTAAAGTTCTGATATTGAAATTCATAGAATTGATGGTTTTTTACGACTATAGTATCATTAGGTGAAACTGTCTCTGACTCTGAAAAAGTTATATTTGCTTGAATAA
>JBHLNR010000055.1:0-19676 GCA_048941385.1 Promethearchaeota archaeon | reverse complement strand
CATTAAGTGCTATAGATAAACAAGAATATTTTAATACAGAAAGCATGATTTTTCCAATCTTCAAAGGATTAATATATAGTCATTTACAATTAATTTGGGATGGAGAAGAGAATAGAATCTATGAGGACTGCGCTGTTAATGCATATGGTCCTAATAGAGAATTCATGAATTTACAGGATGATATAATTACTAATCTCTATCCAAATAGTAATATAACTATAGTTGTACATGCTGATTGATGAGCTGATGTTATGAAAGAAAGATTAGACTTCGGTGCCTTTAAAAAAGTTATTATGAAAACCTATGGAAAAGAAAGTGAGACATTTGCTCACTATTTTAAACTAAAAAGATAAAAGATGGATGACATCTTTCAAAAAATGTTAGTGAAAGATTGACATTAGGAATGCTTCCTATTAAATAGAATCAAATGGTATAAAAATATCGTCTTATTTTAAAAGCATATATGGATATTTTTACACATCAATTTATGGGTATATTAGCGGGACTATTCACACTGAGAATTTTTAGCCCTGCAGCAATTATAATTCTTTGGATAATGACCTTTCTTCCTGATTTTGATGTGTTTTTGGAACCATTACGGAGATTAAAAAAAAGCTATTTCTTATCCCATAAGGCGGGTTCTCATTCTTATATTATTGGTCTTTTATTTACTGGAATTATTAGTTTTCTTGTTTCAATAATGGGAAATTTTTTATTCATAGAAGTATGGTTAGCGGCTTTTATAGGTTATAGTATTCACGTATCACTAGATTTCCTTACGGCTTCTAAAGTACCTATATTTTATCCAATTACTAAAAGAGAATTTAGGTTTATCATTGACAGAACAATCAACCCGTTACTAATTGTATTTTCAGGGATCAACATAATAATCCTTATTGTAAGTTTTTTTACAAAACCATATTATGATTTCTTTATGGTGCTTGCATATTTCTATTTATATGCTTATCTAATCTATTTTGGAGTAAGGATCCTTTTAAGAGTAATAATACAATTAATATTACCTAAGAACAGCCATTATATTCCTAATTTTATTCCTTTCTTTTATTACATTTATGAAAACAATTCCACCATTGATAATCTAAATTTCAAAGTGAGTAAAAGCTCTTTGTTTTCACTAAAGAAGAAAACAATCTTGAAAAGTAATATCAAAAAGAATTCGAGTATTATGAAATTTTATAATATAGCAAAAGAATTAAGTCCGGAGTTTAGGTTCTTTCACAAATGGAATTATATTATCCCGTTATTTCGTGAAAATCAAGATAAAATTAACATTATTTTCATTTTATGCGAAGCCTTATCAAGAAAAAACTCCTATTTTCTTTCAGTCATTATTGATAAAACATCTAATATTATTATTTCTAAAGAGGAAGGTTTTGGACCATTTAAAAAGTGGGAAAATCCTAGTTTTTAAGAATTTTAACTAATTTACTTTTTTAAAAAGCTAGATAATTACCATGTCAGAAGAAGAAATACTTTCAATTGTTAGGAAATATGCTATAAGTAATTCTGAAAATAATGATCTCCATGGTTTTCCGCATGTTGAGCGTGTATATAATTTATGTCTCCATCTAGGAAAAAATCTAAGAGCAAATCTATTTTTGTTAAAAATTGCGGCATATTTACACGATGTTGGTAGGATTCCCATAAAAAAAGAAAGCTATAATAAGAATCATGCTGAAGTTTCTGCAGATATGGCACTAGAGCTCTTAAAATCGTGTGGTTATAATATTTCTCAAGTTGATTTGGATAAAATTTCTCATATGATCAGAGCACATTCCTTTTCTAATAATGTTGAAGCTAAAACATTGGAAGCAAAAATATTATCTGATGCTGATAAATTGGATGCTCTCGGAGCTATAGGATTATATCGAACAATCGTGTTTACAGTGAAGAAGCAAGGGGGAATTGATCAGGTTATTGAACATTTAGAAAACAAAATTATGAAGCTAAAAGATCTCTTATTTTTGGATCTCAGCCGGAAAATTGCTGAAGAAAGACATAAAATAATTTTAGAGTTTTATAATAAAATTAAAGAAGAAAAATAAGTTAAAAAAAAAATATAAAAAATTTAGCCTTTTTTAATTATCCTCTGAATCTCTTTTCTAAAGTCTTCTGATGTAATGCAAAAGCTAAAAAGAGAAATCCGAATCCAAAAGCAAGTAAAACTGCTATATCGAAAAGTAATCCAAAAGTACCAAAGGCACTAACATCTCCTAGACCTATATTAAGTATATCAACACAATATGTAAGTGGAGATATAACAGCAGTTGAAAGTGAGTTAACGGGCATAAAAAGCGGACTGATAAAGAGTATTGGAAACTTTATTAGAATTTGTAAAATCATGGTGCTACCCGGATTTGTTGATGGTGGAGATGAGATAATAAGACTAAAACTAGAAAAGACCAAGGAAGTTAGAATCATCGCAAATATAACAAGAAGTAAATTGAAGACCAACTCACTTGATAAAAATATAAAACCTATAACTAATGGAATTGATGAGAATATCATCCCATATATGAATGAACTCCAAATACCACCTAATAATATTGTTCTAATTGAAATTGGACATGTAACTAAACGTTCAAAGGTACCACGCATAGTCTCCCATGGTAAAATTATCGGCCCCATTGAAGTTGAAGTTAGAAAAAGGACCATTGTTATCAACCCAGATATTAGATAAAGGGAGGCAATATTTCTCCCAACGGTAAAAGAAAAGAACAAGATTATTGGAAAAAAGATTCCCTGAATTAATACGGGAGGTTTATTGTAATAAACTTTCAGATCTTTTTTAGTAATTGTAAACGATCTTTTAAATTGCGTTATAAAACTACTAAACTTCGATTTTTCAGCTATTAAGAATTCCTTATTAATTTTTACCACCTCTTTCAATGATTTTGATAAAAGCATCTTCTAATTTTGGTTGATGGGTATTTAATTGTTTTATAACAAGGTTATTTTGCTTAATGAAATCAACAATTTCACAAATTGCTTCATGGATATTTTCTACAAGTACATGGAAACCTTCTTTTACTTCCTGTACTTCTAATATTGTATCCAAATTTGCAATTTCGGATTTAGCAACTCCATTAGTCAAATAAAAATCAATAGCTTTATATTCCTGTGTCAATTTTTTCAAGTTTTCAGGAGTGTCTAGACTTACTATTTTTCCATGGTTAATTATTGCAATTCTATGACATAACTCGTTTGCAACCTCCATATCATGAGTTGTAAGGAAAATTGTCACTCCTTTTTTGTTATATTCTTTTATCAGTTGTTTAATTATACGAGCAGATTGTACATCTAACCCCGTTGTTGGTTCATCTAAAAATAAAATTTCTGGTTTACTCATAAGTGCCATACATAGTAATAATCTTTGTTTCATTCCCTTTGAATATTTTCTTGCTTTCAAATTGCGCTTTTCATATAGTTCGAACTTTTTAAGAAGAAATTCAGCTTGATTTATGCGGTCTTTTTTAGAGATTCCGTAAATTTCTCCTATTAGAGTAAGATTTTGCCATCCAGTGAGGTCGAAATAAACATTTGCCTCTTCAGGTACATTTCCAGTAATCTGTTTAATAGCAATTTGATTTTTACCTATATCTCTCCCAAAAATAGTGATTTTTCCGTTAGTAGGTTTTAATACACCTGTCATCATTCTGATGGTTGTTGTTTTTCCTGCTCCATTTGGGCCTAAAAATCCAAATATTTCTCCTTTCATTACTTCAAAACTAACATCATCCACAGCTCGAATAGTAGAGTTAATACTTCGTGGACCTTTTTCTCCCATATTTCTTTTCTTACCTCGTTTTGGGGGATCAAAATATTTAGATAAATTATTTACAGTTATAGCAATCATTATAATCACTTTTGTTAATCTTCCTTTTTTATTTTGATGTGCTTCAGAACCTCGTCAACTGGTTGGTCACCATGACATTCTATGATTTGATTTAGAGAACAACTACTCCTCGGGAATTGATCCCTAATTTCTGGTTTGTTGCAAGCACACTCTTCTGATTGTTTTTCTTTCATTATTTTT
The DNA here is from genome assembly GCA_048941385.1 of Promethearchaeota archaeon. Lineage (GTDB taxonomy): Archaea > Asgardarchaeota > Lokiarchaeia > Sigyniarchaeales > SOKP01 > Loki-b32. The sequence continues at coordinate 15,619 of JBHLNR010000055.1, read as the reverse complement.
TTATTCACCATTTAATTAGTTAAATGATAGATCAAAATAATTCAACTATATATTTAAATATTTCGAAATATTATTAATATTATAGGAGAATTAGTATTATGAAGGAAATAGGTTTAGATGATTTAGGAGAATATGTTAAGGCTTTACATTGTGGAATTAGATGGGAAATAATAGATTATTTAAAAAATGGATCGAAAAGTTCCGATGAGATTTTCCAATATTTAACTGAATTAAGAGAAAAAGTCCAATCGCATATGGCAGAATGCAAAGGGAATTGTCACAAAGAATTTAAAAAAGAAATAAAAAAACAAAATGTTTATTATCATCTAAGAGAACTAGAAAAAGTTGGTATTATTGTATTAGATGAATATAAGCCAAGTGAAAGGGCTCCTGAGAAGGTTTGGAAGTTAAATTATGATAAACTTATTATAAATTTTAAATAGATCTTTAGTGTTTCAACTATTCATTCTTGATTCTTATCCCTAAGGAACATGGGAAGAATAAAATTAGTCATAATCAAGAGAAAAGGTTTTTTCAATCCATCTCTTAATATCTTTTTCTGAATCGGTTTGAGGTCGTGCTCCTTTGTATTGATCAATTTTCCTTTGTTCTGCCATCTTTCTAGTAAGATCCTTTAAATCAATTATTGTCCCATTTTCAACATGAATTTCAATAACTGTCTTGAAAGCTATTGGTCTCTGAAAACCCATATGGACATACATAGATTGTATAAAATCTTTCGCAAGAAGAACACTTCCTGTAAATTTAGTCTTTAAATTTAGATTTATGTAATAATATTTAAAAAGATTATCTCCTTGTTGGGGCTCAATACCATTTATTTCTGGAGGATTCTTAGCATTCACAAGCATTTCATCCAGTATCAATTGATCTTTAGTGAATTTATACTTCATAACATAACCGCGCCAACAAGCTGTACATGTCGAAAATGGTGTTATCCCAAAATCTCCAGGACTATATAATCCATTACCTTTTAAACCAACAAGAGAGAATGATTCCCCCTCTATTATAAATTCATCAGGTATTTGTGCTGTTATTATTAACACCTTAAAGCCTTAAGATTATACTTAATAATATTGGAAATTTTTCTTCCGATCCCCATATAACATAGATCTTATCATCTATAGGTACCGCTACATGTCTAGCTGCTACAATCCAATCTGTCCCGATATTATTTGCCGTTGAAGTTCCTTCCCTAAATTTGAAAGACATAATCATACCTAAATAATCCTGAATTTTAGTGTCTTCTATTTTAATTGCTTCCAAATCCGGAATTGTGAACTCATTTTCCTTAAGATCTGGCTGAATATTTTCTCTTATTTTTTCAGAAGATAATTGCAACGCTGCTCGAATAATTACTTCTTGATTTACTTCTTTATCATACTCAAAAAGAATAAGGCCACAGTCTTTTTCAACTCCAGTCATACCAAGAGTTTTAAAATCAAATGCTTTCTGACTATAAATCTGCAAATCTTTTTTGATTTCAGAAAGATCAATCCATCCATTTTCAAGATTTTCACCCATAATAAATCGAAAACTCTTTAAAATTTTCAACTCATCCTCTTTCGATTTAATAATATTATCCATTAAGCTATTTAAGGGATGTGCTACGTAAATTTGAGCTCCTTTAGGAGTATCTAGAACCATGTCAACCCAATTCTTTTTGACAAGACGTTCCATTATTCTATATATAGTTGTCCTTTTTACATCCAACTCTTTATTCAAATTTCCAACTCTATCTCCATCCTCACCTTTTTTCAATAGAGCTAAATAGACTTTTGCCTCATCAAGACTCAATCCAACCTTCAATAAGCCCAAACGTTGCAGATTTTCAGTATCGTCAAGAAGTATCCGGGGCGTCGCCCATTTTAAATCTTCTACCTTCCCTAATTCTTTGTCTAAATCCATATATGGTTTTTTTGAACTTAATTTTCTAATGATTTTAGATGTTTCTGTAAATCCTAAAAGTAAATGTCCATCAGGAGCAGTTTTACAAATTATTTTTCTCTCATCATCTTTAAATCCTACAATACCCCCTTCAAATTGAGAATTCTTTAGAGTTATAGCAACCAATTTTTCAGTGGTATTTTGTATTATTACACATTTTAAACCTGATATTGTAATATTACTCGACTCCTCTGAATCCCAAATAGAATTTATTTTATCAATATCTTGACTAATATCCCAATTTTCAGTAGTATATACAATATCCTTTTCGCCCTCTATTATGGCTACTGAAACAATTTTCGATTCTGATTCTATCAATTTATTAACGTATGGCAACAATTTTTCCATGATCTTTTATCTCCCCTAATTAATAATACTTAAAATAAAAAAATATTTTATTATTCATTCTCTCCGAATTTCTTCTTTAATTCTTCTAATACTTTTTTATAATAGCTTGATTTTTTAGATTCTTGAACATCTGTGAAATAATTTGGCATAATTAACTTCCTTGACTCCTTTTTCAAGGTTTCTTTAGACCAAAGTATCCCATCATCCAGAATTATACATGGAATTCCATCAATCAATTTTATTCTTATCATTTTAATCACTCTTAATGCTAAATACTGTTTAAAAGCACCTATGAATGACTTGGGGCCCCATCTCCTTATAATCCCTGCGAGTTATCCACATTCGATAGAAAGTCTTTAAGGAACTGAGGATAGAGCCCCCAATCCAAACAGAGTACATCCTTTCTGGTGGAGCGATAATCTTTACTTCTATAGAGTCTGGAATTTGTTCTTTTATCTCCCTAGTCAATCTTTCTTTGATTCCTGGAAACATGGTGGACCCACCAGAAAGTACTATGTTACTATAAAACGCTCTTCTCAAATCTACATCACAATTTGAAATTGCTCCAACAATAACATCATCTAAAGGATCTAATTCTTTTCCTAATACAGTAGGATTGAATAGACTCTCTGGTGCTAGAAACCTTTCGATACCAACATTGATAGTCTCCCCATCTGGGAGCATATAATGTTTTTCCATTCCAGTAATTCTTTTTGAAAGTAAAATCTCCTTTTCGGGATCTAAAGCTACATAACAAAGTTTCTCTTTTATTTCTCGCACAATCTCCTTTTCTGCTGATGTTATAAAGGAAAATCCATTTTGTCTAAGTAATCTTTGTAGATACATTGTAACATCTCTCCCTGCAAGATCTATTCTTTCAATAGCATGACTTAAAGCAAAACCTTCAAAGATAGGAACTATATGAGATACACCATCACCTATGTCTACTACACAACCCGTTGTTCGTCCAGAAGCATATAATGATAATACTGCTTGTGTTGCGATATATAGGGCAGGGACATTGAAAGTTTCAAACATTATTTCTGCCATTTTTTCTCTGTTTGATCTCGGATTTAGTGGAGCTTCTGTCAATAAAACTGGATGCTCAGAAGGGTCAATCCTTAGATCAGTATAAAAAGTATAGTGCCATATCCGTTCCATTGCGGGCCAATCGTCCACTATACCATGTTCAATGGGAAATTGTAGATTCATTATACCTTTCATTTCCATTGCTTCACTCCCGATATACCATTCACGCGAATAATCTTTTACATCAGGCATAATATTACCATATTTTGGTTTACCAATTACGGTAGAGAACACAGATCGTGGTTGATCTTCTCCTGCAAACCCATTCTTTGAAATTCCTGTTCCATTATCTATAACTACTGCTTTATTTCTCAGAAATTCCCCCTTACCTGAAATTTTTTATAACACCTCGTTTTTCTTTTTTAAAGTTTGATAGAATACAAATAACAATATTCATATTTAAACTTTGTCACGCTATGGTGACAACTATGTTATGCAATTAAAACAAATATAAAATTTTAAAATTCAACTAAACAAAAATTAGTAAAAATCATATTTAAACCAGTTATAGAGAATTTAGTGTAGAAATGAGGTTATATTGATCTTCTGGAAGATTTTTCGCAAGCTCAAAAAGCTCTAGTAGTATATTGTCAGGAGCTGCAACCATTACATACTTTAAAGTACCTATATTCTTTATTTCATTAATAAATTGAAAACCTTTATTTTTCATGTGTGTTACGAGCATTTCTAAATCATCAGTTTCAATCCCTAAATGGTGAATTGCTCCCCGGCTTTGGTCTTTAGCTGGTTGGTCATAAAAGTTAATTTTCGATGTTCCAATAGATAACATTACGTTTCTAGCTCCTGCTACTTCTAAATCAAATACTATTTTTGCTCCAAACATTTCGCGGTAGAATTTAATACTTTCTTCAAGATTAGATGCGAATAAATGAGCATGATGGAGTGAAGTTCTCATAATTAGCTCCTATTTTTTTTAATTAAAATACTTTAGGAAATTTAATACCGTCTCAATTTTTTAGGGTATTCTTGAAAAGGAGTGCGAGGTTCTGTAGAAATCCATTCTGTGCTTTCCTCTAATTCGGAAAGTGAACGCAATAAGTCAAAGGTTAACCATCGAGATGCTTGAGGGTGTAATAAACATTCCCATATGCCATATTCACCTTGTTGTGCTTTAACAAAATCAACTAATTCTGAAATTCTTTCATCATCCAAAGAAGCACCAATCTTACAACAAAGATTTAAAATATGAGCTGCATCCATTTTTGGATAATAAGTCCTCCATCCCCTCGATTCTTCGAGCCCAATAAGACGAGAAATTACAAAACCCAATAAATTCTTTTGCTTTGTTTCACACCCCAATATTAAATCAAGTGCTCTTTTTGCCTCATTACTTTTTCTTCTCTTTTGATGATAAGATAAGCAATTTAACACAGCAATTGTAGATGATCTACACCCCCATCTCGAATGAGGTATACTACGATATCCAGCGACTCCTCCATAAACTCCTGAAGTTGTTCCTGTAGACCACGTTCCATCATCAAGTCGTTGTTCCATCAACCAGTTATAAGCTTTTTCGGCTCGTTTATCCGTGGAAAACCCACACGCTGCTAATCCTTCTAATGGAGTTGCAACTTGTAAAGGAATCATATCATATCCACGAATTTCTTCAAACTTACCTAATTTATTAGTTGAAATTGGCCATGAACCATCATCTTCTTGTTTTGAGAAAATATAATCTGCCGCCTTTCTGACAACTATATTTTCTTTTTCGAATCCAAGATATCCTAATCTCACTAATGCTTGAGAAGTTGCTTGAATGTTTCCCATAGTTGATTTTCTACTATCAATATCCACGCTGCTCCAAGAACCATCAACCAGCTGAGTCTTAATAAGTGATTCAACTATTGGATCTTTTTCACGTAAATATAATAATTCCTGTATTTCCTTATCATCTTCTGGACGATTTAATAACTCCTTCAATACAAGCAATCTTAAGTTTGGTGACGGATCAGTTAGCAGTAATGGTATCCAAGTCATGGAATTCCCCCCAAAACTTCTTTTAGATATTGAGCTGTTGGTGTTTTCCCATCAGCGATCTTTTCAGGTATGCCCGCCCCGATTAGTTTTCCACCTTCTTCCCCTGCTCCAGGTCCTAGTTCTATTAACCAATCACACGCCGCCAGAAGGTGTGGATGATGCTCAATAACTACTACTGTGTGTCCTTTATCAACTAGACTATGCAATACAGAAATAAGACGAGAAATATCTTCCATATGCTGACCTACGGTTGGTTCATCCAAAATATACATAGATTTTTTCTTGCTATTCTTACTTATTTCTTTAGCTATTTTTAGTCTCTGCGCTTCTCCTCCTGAGAGGGTATAAGCAGGTTGATTAATTACTAAATATCCTAAACCAACATCCTTTACAAATTTCAATTTTTTTTCAATGGACTCTTTTTCTTTAAATAATTCATAGATCTCATCAATAGTCAGTTCATTTAATTCTGGAAGCGAAATACCATTAACTTTAACTCTCCAGGCATCCAAGGAGTAACCTGTTCCATTACATATTTCACATGTGTCAAAAATATCAGGTAAAAAACCCATATCTGTTTTAATTATACCGTTTCCTTTACAGGCTGTGCAATTCTTTTTCAAATCATTTATACTTAGACCTAATGATATAGCATCTTCACTTTCGGCAAATAGTTTGAAGAAATTTTTCTTTAAGCCAAGATAATTCATAGGGTTTGTAATATTAGCTCTAGTCTGATCAATGATTATAGTTTGAGATAACTCACCTTCGATTTTTTTGAAATTTCCTGGTTTTAAGGGTTCTTGTGCCATGGAGGTTGTATATTTCTTTGGAGCAAGTGCCCTTCCAATAGTGTCTATTAATAGGGTAGACTTCCCCGATCCTGAAACACCACATATTCCTACTAGAAAGCCATGAGGAATCTCTATATTTTCACCTTTTAAGTTATTACCTTTCGCACCATATATTTTTAACCACTTTTTGGGAGTTCTTTCATGCTTGATTAATTTGATTTCTTTTTTCCCATTTAACCAATCAGCCGTTATTGTGTTTCTCTTAATAATGTCGTTCAGTGACCCCATTGCAACTATCTTACCACCCTCAACACCAGCTTTAGGCCCTAAATCTACGATATAATCTGCTGATTTAATTAAAAGCATATCATGTTCCACCATTATGATTGTATTACCCATATTACGCAGTTCCACAAGGGCTTCCTGCAATGCTTCAAGTTCAGAAGGGTGTAGTCCTCTTGATGGTTCATCTAAAATAATTGTAAGTGAAGTAAGACCACTACCCAACACTCCTGCTAATCTAATTCGTTGTGCTTCACCAGCCGAAAGAGAAACATCTATCCTATTCAAATGCACATAACCTAAACCTGTCTTGATCAAGAATTTTAATCGCTCTTGTATGGTTTTATGACTATTATGAACTGTATCAGGAACCTCATGATCTATAGCGATATTTTCTATGATCCTTAATAACTCTATCAAAGGAAGTTCACTTAACTGATGCATATTATAACCTTTTAAAGTAACATCTAGAAATTCTGGTCGAAGTTTTGCACCCTTACAGCTCATACATGGTTTTATATCTGTGTATGTACCTCCAATATCCCATTCATTTACCCATCCACGGTAAAATCCAGCAAATTGACTTGTATAGGTACGTTTTTCACCTTTACGGTTCTCATAATGTATTTCTAACGGTTCATCATTTCCATATAAAAATGCATCTTGAGCTTCCTTTGACATTTTGTTCCAAGGAGTATTAGCTGGATCAAAATTAAAACGTTTAGCAAGCGCTTGGAGAATATAATATCCTCCATTATAAGGTTTACACAGATATCCCTGGGGGAAGAATCCGGGGGAATACATTGCACCCTTACATAAAGGATTTTCTGGATGTATAAGTAACTTATCTGGGTTCGGGACATTGATAGTTCCTATACCATGACACTCTCTACAGGCTGCTCGATATGATGTTGGATCGAAGTGGATGGGACTGAATAAAGGAATTCTGGTTTCACATTTCTCACAAATTCTCTCAATATTATTTATCCATAATGTACCACATTTTGGACATTTGATTTCTCCAACAAATGCTAATAAATTCGCTAAGTGATGAGAAATTTCTGTGGTCTTTCCAATTGTGTTTCTAACCATGAAACTACTCGAATGCATTGCTCTTGTTGATATAACATGAGAGGTCACACCTAAACCAGATATTTCATCTACTAATACTTCAGGACCCTCACGAATCCCTTGACGCTCGTACATTGATAAAGTTTCAAAGAAGCGACGTTTAGCCTCAGCTTCGATTACATCGGTCACTAAACTTGACTTACCACTTCCAGATACACCCGTAACTACATTAATTGAATTTTTAGGAAACTCGACATTAATGTCCTTCAAATTATGAATATGGGCCTTTTTAATGACGATTCTATCTGGTACTTTTTTATCTCCCTTTTTTGAACTTGGTTTTATTGATTTATCTAATATCAAAGCTTTAGCTGTTTCTGAATTTTTACACTCTAGCAATCCTTCAAAAGGACCAGAATAGATAATATTCCCTCCCGCATCACCTGCTCCAGGACCAAGATCAATAACCCAATCTGCTGCTTTAATGATATCTAAATTATGTTCTACAATAATAACTGTTGCTCTTGCTCTAACTAAACGATCTAAGATAGTTAATAATCCTTTCAGATCTTGGGGATGAAGACCTGTGCTGGGTTCATCTAATATGATTACCTGGTTTTTTAGAGATAGTTTTCCTAAAAATTTTGATAATTTAATCCGTTGTGCTTCCCCCCCAGAAAGAGAAGGCGATGATTGCCCAAGTGATAGATACCCTAAACCTATATCTTTAAGAGTCTTTATCATCTCTTTAAACTTCTGTATATCATTTACTGATAATCGAGTTTCTTTCTCAAATAAATCACTAATTTCAGAGATAGATAAATCATAGAATTCCGAAATAGAATAAGATTCCGTACCAAAGTTAACCTTATTCTTAAGAACTTCTTCATTAAATCGTGCTTGTTTACAATCTGGACAAGAAATCCAAGATGAGGGTACACGCTGCATTCTAATTTCCAGTGCACCCATTCCCTTACAGGTAGGACAAGCACCCTCAGATCTATTAAATGAGTAATGTGAGATGCTTAGACCCGTTTCTTTGGCATATAGTTTTCTTATAATTTCTGATATTTTGGTATAGGTAGCTGGATTTGACCGAGGATTTTTCCCAATAGGACTCTGGTCGACTATTACTGACTTCAAAGCTGGACCAATTATTTTCATGCAACCAATAGGTTTTTTTTTTTGAAGTGAAATATGGAGAACATCTTCGATTAGAGTACTCTTTCCTGAGCCTGAAACACCTGTTATGACTGTTAACCTGTTTAAAGGGATATCTACATTTATGTTCTTTAAATTATGCTTATTAGCACCTTCAATTTTTAAAAAGAGATTAGGTTTTGGTCTTTTTTTTGGTGTAAGGACCGTTTTTCTTAAACTAAAAAATTTTCCTGTTGGTGTATCAGAATTCCATAACTCCGATGGTAATCCATCAAAAATTATTGATCCTCCACTTGTTCCTGCACCAGGACCTAAATCAATTGCATTATCCGCCACTGCTGCTGCTATTCTATCATGCTCCACAAAAATAACGGGACCGGGCAATTTATGGAATATCGGTAAAAATTTAGTAATATTTGCTACATGTTGACCGATTGTTGGTTCATCAAGCACATGTAACACATCTTCTAACTGGTTAATTAAAGTGAGCGCTATCCTAACTCTTTGCGATTCACCTCGAGATAGTGTAGGAGATGAGCGATTCAAGGTTAAATAATCAAGTCCTACTTCTTTTAATGCAACTAGTCTCTTAGTTATTTCAGATATCAGTCTATTTGTAGAACCAGATTGTATGGTCTCTTCAAAAAGTTTTAATGCATCTCTTATTGAAAAAGTTAGCAATTGGGTGATAATTAGACCTGAGAAATATACGGATGAAGCTAAAGGATGAAGTCCGGTATTATTGCATTGTTTACAACCTTTTCTTCCACAGAAAGGACATGACATATGAAAGTGCTTAGGTTCGACATCTCTTAACCATGTACCACATTCAACACATGATTTTACTTTAGTGATCTTTTCTATTTTATTACCAACCTTTATATGAAGTATATTGGAACCTAGTAATTGACCTCTTCTTACAATCCCTCGTATACTTTCGATTGAAGCTGAACTATCGATTTCAGCTAATTTGATCAAAATTTTATGTGGATTATAGGGATCCAGTTCATTTCCATCCCATTTTTTATTATCTATGTATAAATTTTCCAAAGAGAATTGTTCCGATAAGAGATCCAGTAACGTTTTATGGCTCCCAAGCACATTATTTACTAATTCGGAACAAATTACAATGGAATTTTCAGCAGCTAAATGATGAATGCGATCAACTATTTCATCTTGAGTTAGGATAGTAATATTGGCTCCACATTTAGGGCACTTTCTTACTCCAAACCTTGCATAAAGTAATCTTAATAAAGGATGCAATCCAGTTGCAGTAGCTAACGTAGAATTTGGGTTTCTGTTTAATAAATTTTGTCCTACAGCAACCGCAGGACCTAACCCGACTATCGACCCAACCTTCGCTGGAGCAAGTTTATAAGGAGATCTCTGGGTTGACCATTTACGACTATAACCAAATAGTTCTATTAATCGACGATTTGATTCATGATATAATGTATCGAAAACAAGAGATGATTTTCCAGAGCCAGAAATTCCAGTAACGACTGTTAAACCATCCCTAAATATAACATCGATGTTCTTTAAATTGTTTTCTCTTGCTCCTTTAATCTTTATTTCCATCGAAATTTTATCCTGTGATTTACATTTCCTTTATTATTCTTCAAGATACATAAATTTAATTTAAATATATACCCGTTTTAGAATTCTTATTCTCTTTAATTTCTTCAGGAGTTCCACTTGCAATTACTTTTCCTCCTTTTGGGCCTCCTTCTGGACCTAATTCTATAATGTAGTCTGTGTATGAAAGAATATCCGGATCATGTTCTATAATGATTACACTATTTCCTTCTCGTACCAGCTGTTCAAGTAATTCCACTAATTTCACAGCATCATAGAAAGACAAACCAACTGTAGGTTCATCCAAGATATATAATGAATTTCCTTTACGTGCTTTTCCTAATTCTTTTGCCAACTTAACACGTTGTGCTTCACCACCACTTAATGTTGGAGCAGACTGTCCAAGTGTGATATAACCCATACCGATCTTATCAAGAATTTTCAACACATTGGATATATTAGGCTGGGATTTAAAAAGCTCTAATGCTTCACTTACTGTCATATCTAATACCTCTGATATTGTTTTACCTTTATATGTAACCTCCAAGATTTCTGGTTTATACCTTAAACCTTTACATTCTCTACAAGGTATTGTAAAACTACTAAGAAAAGATATTTGTAAATCAGTTTCACCAGTACCTTTACAAGAAGGGCACCTACCATTATCAGAATTATAAGAGAAATGTCCTGCCTTATAATTCCTCCTTTTTGCTTCTTGTGTTTTAGCAAATAAATTCCTTATTTTATCCCAGATTCCAATAAAAGAACAGGGTGTAGAAGTTTTTACTCTCGAAATTGGTTTTTGATTAACTACTATAACACCATCAATATTATTCCAACCTTCTATAACACCTGAAAATTCTAAAAGTTCCTCTCCATTCTCCTCAGTATCTTCATTATTATCTATTTTCTTTTGGGGTAATTCGACACCCCTCTTGAAATAAGGTGTAAGCAATGGAACAAGTGTATCCAGTATAAGAGAACTCTTCCCAGATCCAGAAAGACCAGCAATCCCTATCATCATTCCTAAAGGAATTTTTATATTTAGATTTTTAAGATTATTTGTATTAGCATTTTGAATTGTTAGGAATTTGGTATTTTGATCAACTTCTTTACGATCTTTAATCGTCTTCTTCGGCAAATTAATATTTCCGGCTAAAAATTGTCCAGTGAACGATTTTTCTACTTTTTGTATTCCCTCAAGAGAACCTTGATACACGATTTCACCTCCATTCACACCAGCACCAGGACCAATATCAATTAATTCATCAGCAATATTGATAAAATGTTTATCATGCTCTACAATTATAACCGTATTTCCTAAATCCCTTAACTTTTTTAATATATTAATGAGCGACTCCTTCTCCCTCTCATGTAAGCTCATACTTGGTTCATCTAATATATATATAAGTGAATCTAGACCACTATCTAAATGAGTCATTAAAGATAATCTCTGAAGCTCTCCACCACTTAATGTAGGTAAGGAACGATGAAGATGTAGATATGAAAGTCCAACATTAATCATTCTTTTCAAACTTTCTACTAAGCTACCAAGCATAGATTTACCCTGTGGACTTCTTATATCTTCTTTATTCAAGTTTTCTAAGAATAATATTAATTCATCAATCGTCATCATCGCAAGTTCAGCAATGTGTTTATTCCCTATTTTAATTTCTCTTGCTTGATCATTTATACGATACCCTTTACATTCTTCACATTTTTGTTTTGCCATAAAATCTTTATGGATCTTGCTCCGTCTATATGCACTTTTACTCTCTGTTAAAGCCCTTTCAATATGTGGGATAATCCCCTCAAATTTTCGCTCCAATTCTCCACTAAAACGTTTTGATTCCCACTTAAATTTTAGCTTTTTATCACTTCCATACAAAAAGATTTGCTTAATATCCTCAGGTAAATTTTTGTAGGGAGTTTCAATATCAAAATTATAAAACCTTGGCAGTTGTTCTACAAATCTTATTTGATCTGCAAACACTCCCGAGCCTGCTTTAGTAATTTCCATAAGATTTCTATTATAATCCTGGACTATCATTTCTTCCGTGAAGTGCAGCGTATAACCTCTACCCTTACAATTTAGACACATACCAGAAGGTTCATTAAAAGAAAAATGCTTTATTTGTTTCCGCTCAACAACCATTCCACATATATCACATTCTAAATTATCACTAACGGCTTCCTTACAAATAGGGCAAAGCAATATACCTTCAGTAGCATAGAGCATCCTTAGTAATCCATAAATTCCCGTCTTAGTTCCTACTGTGGATCTTGGATTAAATATTCTGGTGGTTCTCTGCTCCACTGCTACAGTAGGGCTTAAGCCTTCAATTAAATCAAATGGTTTTTCATCTTCGAATTTAGGAGGAAAGCCAATTGATTGAAGGTATCTATTCATTCCCTCATCAAATAAAATATCAAATGCTAAACTTGACTTTCCTGAGCCAGAAACTCCGGTAATAAGGATGATTTTCCCTTTAGGAATATCCACATTAACATTTTTAAGATTATGAATCCTTGCTCCTACTATTTTAATTTCATCCAATTTTATCCCTTTTTTTTATTATTTGACTTTTTGCATTATATAAGTAATACAGTCAAATCCTGAAGGATTTTTCTTAACCATCTCTATTTCCATTAGATGACGTTGAATTTCATTAATATCTTCAAGATTTTCATATTTTCCTCGTAACTGATTAATTTTTATTTCCAATGGGGCATAATACTGCGTCCACCAACATTCAGGCTCCCATGGTATTTCTTTTATAAGCTTAAAACCAAATCGAGGGAAATGCTTAAACTTCCTGCTTGCCCAGTTAGTTGCTTCACCAGTAACCATAAAACCATTCAACTTTATTATCCTACTACATTCCGTTAACGTTTTCTTAAGATCGAGCAAATGGACAACACCTTCCTCCCACAAAATATCAAAACTTTCACTTTTAAACTTCGTATCATAAATAGAACGATTATATATTTTAACTCGATCTGAAAGCCCTAAATTTTTAATCTTTATAGCTAATTTATCCAAAGCTTCTTGATCGACGTCAATTCCAGTTATTTCACCATTACTTAATTCAGCTAACTCTAAGGTGGGCAACCCCGTACCACATCCAATATCGAGGATGCGAGGGTGATTCAATTTTGGTATACTTTCAAATGCCATTCTCGTATATTTGAGAAAAACTGATCTTAACCCATCAGCATCCAATTCTCTTAATATTTCTTCAGTCATTTTCTTTTCACTACTTTATTCTATTTGGATTATATTTCAGACCACAATCATAACATTCAGTATCGTGAATGCAAATTTCTCCCCCGCACTCAGGACAAGTATAGTGCAATTTTTGCTCTTGAAGCCATTTTTCGACTCCATTTTCTTTAATCCTTTTTAGATTCTTTACTATATTCACAGAATACCTTTCTCGATACAGAGCATCAATTTTTTGTAAATTTTGACACGGAAATTTTTCACATTCATAACAAAAGTCTAATTCTTTTTTTCTTAGTGAAGGACAATCTCTTCTAATAAAAGCGCAATTTTTATGCCGAATTCGACAACCCTTACAACCCCACTTAAGACCTTTTTCCTCTAATAACTCCTTTTTCAAGGCAAGATATTGACGGCACATTCCACAATATATTCCACATGGAGCTGCTAAATTATTATCTACCATTTACGATCCACCTATGTTTTTATTTTTGATAAATTCTTGAATAAACTTTCTTCCTTCGAGAGAATTGAAAGAGCTATTTGATGTAATTCATTCAAATCCACGTGTTTTAAGCAATCATCTTTATACTCATCTGCTGTATTTTTCAAAGTCTCCGCTATTAAAGTCCATCTTTTAGCTGAATCCTTAATTATAGGGATGGAATTTTCGAGAATTTTGAATTCTTCACTATTCCATGCTCTTAAGCCTTCCTTTAACTCTTGGTGAATTAATAACTCTTCAAGAAAATTTTTGTATAGATTCCTAAAAGATGCTCCTCCTGTACCCCATGTCTCAATATAACCATGTAATAATTCAAACATTAATCTTGAGCGGGAGATTGCTTTTCCTGTGACATCCAGAGATTCCCCCCTTAACTTTTCTTTCCATTGAGGAATTGAAGATGCGAATAATTTTAAACCTTGAATCCCATTATTATTCACAGAAGGACGGAGCATATTATTTACTACTTTTTGAATCGCAACTTTTACAGCTGCAGCTAGAGGAGGATGTTTACCATCGGGTCTTCTTGACATAGAGAATTGAGTATTATTTGGCCACATAAATTTAGGACCATATTCGGAACTACGGCCTTTCTTTAACAATTCAATTGAAACCTTTTCAAAACCATCAAATTCTGAGTCACCAACAAAAGCTACCCCATCGTTATCATCATACCCTGCTAATGTTATCGCGTGACCCCCAAAATGAATATTACCTTCTGTCTGAAGATATGGTAAATAACCTAAGTCAATTAGGAGGATTAAAGGAGTATCTAGATTAATTAATTTTTTTGATTCTTCCCATGCTTTATCAGCACTACTGAAAGATTGTTTCCTTAAGATAATTCCCAATAAACGACAAGCTAATGAGTTTGGTTCTATGGTACCCTGTTTACCTCCAAGAAAGAAAGGAATATCCGATTCAGGGACAAAAGATACGCTGTTTGTTGTATCGAAAAATCCAAATCCCATTGTAGCATCTAATCCAAACACCATTGCTTCTGACATGGGAAAGCCATAAAACTCAAAAAGATCCCGCATACTAGAGGATTCACAGTGGTATCCAACTCTATGTCCAAAGTTCTTTACCATATATTTATTGCTTATCTTTCTCTCCCCCGTTTCTGATTTCATCTAATACCCAATTTAGAAACTCTATATCTGTTTCTAAGATTTGAATAGGATGCACAAATAAACCTCTTACATTTAATGGCATATTGGAATTTTGTGTTAGCATTTCTTCCAATTCTTTTTTATGTTTTGCAATTGTAGTTAAAGAATTATTAATTGCCTCAACTTGCTGCTCATGAGTCAGAATTGGAAGCATTGAAAATGCAACATAAAAGTTTTCATCATTTCTTCCTATAAAATCTTTGATTACATCATATGTCTTCTTAATTAAGATTCGAGTCCCATAATCTGTAATAGAATATACCTTCCGGATTCGGTTATCAACTTCTTCTCTATAAGATTCCACTAACCCATTTTCCTCCAGAATATTTAAGTCATTATAGATAGAGGATTTGCCAATACGAGTCCAATCTCTCATACCTCTTTCATCAATCCGTTGGTTAATGCTATATGCATGACTGGGGAATTCTGCTATTAA
>JBHLNR010000252.1:0-4604 GCA_048941385.1 Promethearchaeota archaeon | reverse complement strand
CTTTCAGGACCTTATATTTTTGCTAGATAGAGAGACATCTTCAACGATTTTTATCTCGAATAAAAGGGAATTAGTCCACACTGGTCTTAACATTTTTAAAATCGAGGTTATTCCCGAAAATATCCATGCTTCTATTGATTTGTTTATAAAAGCCCTTAGTGAGTATAAAAACATGGTAAACTTTACATATCAAGTAATTCAAAGGCCCCAACTTCTGAAGGAAAAGAGCAATTCAATGCACTCGGTTCAAACTAGCATCTATTTCTGTGTATATTACTCTATTACGGGAATATTAAGCAAGAATAAATTTAAATTACTCTATGATAAGATATGTGGTTTAAAAAACACAATGGTAAGTACACTAGTAGGAAATTTCCATCATTTTAGGATTATACATTTATCCGGGATTAATTTAATAAATGCAGTTAGGACTGTGTTTTTTAAGATTCCTTCAGAAGAAGAATCAAGTGAAATTCCCTTTTATAGACAAGACATTCTTAACCCGGAATTCATTAGTAAGCTACTCTTTTGCGGAATCTTAATAGTTAGCTTAGATATTCTATTATTGCTTCTTTCATGCCCTTTAGGTATTATCTTTTTAGTTAATATCAGTGTGTTTCTTACAATTATATCTTTATGGTGGCGAGAGGTGATGTATATTACCTTAAATAGCGCTATTACTAGAAATCCCTCCTTAAAAATGATAAATCCCTTTAATGATGTCTCTTTTTTTCATGTTCGAGGTATCTATGATTCATTATTTGCATATGTTGATGAAAAACTTCTAATAGGCATAAAAATGTTTAATCTCGCTCTAATAAGACCCCCATCCTATTGTCGATCTGATAAGTTTATTCATGGAATAATGAGCCAAAAAGTTTCTTTTGGATATACTTGTATTAATTCTCCCATATCTTTTGAGGTATTTTACAAAAAATATTTTCCATACTTAAATCAAAAAACACAGTATAATCTTTTTCATTCTCGATGGAGAGTACAAACTAAAATTGATGGAATTAACTGGATGGCAATGAGGTCCGGGATATGGCAGACATTTTTAACGCTTTCTACCTATGAATTTGAATATATCGAATCCCTTTCTAAAGCAGCTATTATGAATTTTGAAAACAGGTTACAAACCAAAGCTCGAAAATTATATGACACTTTTAATGTTAATTTCTTTAATTTTGACCTTGTGCAACTCAGAAGCAGAAAGCTTATGGCAGGGATGATCTCTAATCTAATAAAAAATAAAGACTTTAACATAGGTGGAACACATCTTAATTATCTTATAATTCAAGGGAAATTACTCATCTACCTCACCGAGATTGTTGATGAACTTAAGAAAGGTATAACTACTAGAATCGCTTCTGAATTTAACACTCCGCTTACATTAGAAAATAAAATTATTGTTGGAGATACCATCAATACGGAAGTACTCGAAAGTGAGATTTCCTTTGGATTTACTGAAGAACAACTTCATAACCTCCTTATTGTAAATGGAACTTATTCTAGTAGAGAGCTACTTACAATGAAACTTGTCTCTCAAATGGTCAAAAATAATATTCCTTCATTGATTTTTGACTTTCGAGGAACTTGGTCAAAAATAATCAAATCTTTTCAAGGTACTCAGTATGAATATGAATTTCTTTATTTTAAGTTAGGTTCTGCTTTTAGCTTGGATCCCATTAAATCAGATATTCCCTATGATAAAGACAATATTGATTTTTTAAACTATATGTTTGAAGCCTATGCATTGACCTTCAAAAAAGACCAGAAAATAATAGAAATGATGAGAAATGCGATCTTAAAAAATCCAGAATTAGATATGCCTTCCTACAATCTCGAATTGATTAATCAAAATAAATGGGAGAAAAATGTAGCAACTGATACTCTACTTGCTTTATTCGCAGATCTTAACCAACAGGATCTATCCTATTTTCATACTTCAGACATCAAAGATCCTCAACCTGTCATCACATTCAAGGATTTTATTACTAACCAAAAAACCGTAATCATTGATCTCTCTATAAGCAAAGATTTCACAAAGCAAATTTTCTTTACATTCCTCATTATATCAAAAATTATTCATTATCTTCATTCCACTCCTGAATATATAAAAAAATTACTAATTATACCTCATGTTGATATTTTATTCCGAAGAGAATTCATAGACCAGAAAAGTGATTATGGCAAGATCAATAAATTCTTAGATCCTCTTATTGAGAAAGGGTTTGGTTTAATCTTTTGTGCAAACCAGATGCATTATCTCCATCAAAATTTAATAAAATATTTCAATAACATCGTTTCGTTTAAAACTACGGATAAACGCGACATTGCTGCAGTAAGTAGTGTTATGAACCTTCAAGAGTTAGAAGGTACTGGATATTACTCACGTTCGCGGAATCAGACATATCAGATTAAATATCTCATGAGTCTTCAAGATAAAGAAGCAGTAGTAAAACGAGCTGATGTATACCAAGCCTTTCCTGTGTGTTTTAAATGGGACGAGATAAAAAATGCAACTTCTTTGGAGAACGATGAAATTATCGCATATATGGACAATCAGGGATACAATTTACGAGATACAGAAAGAAAAATATTAGATCAAATAAAGAAAACTCTCTTTGAAAAAGATTTAGGTATTTATGAAGGATTTTCTTCTGAAATAAAACAATTTCTCGAATCTATTATTACCTTAGATCAAATTGGTAACTTATATGAGAAAAAACTTAAGAAGGAACTAAAAAAAATACTTTACCCTAAAGCTTCAAGACATTTTAAGGATAATGCAGAAATTAAGAAATGTAGAGATGATATTTTTCATATTTTGAAAAAGCACGGCTACCTAGTGGAGAATCACCCAAAATTGGCAAGTGGTTCAGAATCACTTCGAACATCTTATTCAGTAGGGTCTCAATACCAAAAAGCATTGCAAGATGAGGTTGAAGCCAATCAGTATTATGTTTTAGAAACTATAGATAATGAATCATTAATTCCGATTTCTACTTTTAAAGAAGAACAAATACAATCCATGCCCCGAAAATTTATTATTGAAGAAGCTAATCTGAAAAAAGCACTTATGCGTGAGTTTAGTAACTTCAATTTCGAAGTTTTTACAATTTATGATTACATTCAGAATGGCGAATTTGAAAATGCTTTAAGAATTGAATTGAATTTAATACAAAGGTTTTTGATGGAAGTCTATAAACACTATGCAAACTCTGATGAAACTGTTTCCGAAAAAAACCTAAATGAATTTATTTTACATCTCAGTAACGATTTTAAGATTCCCTTTACTCAAGAAGAAATCCGACAATTTTTGGAACGATCGAAAGAGATTAATTTTAATTCTGAGAGTAATGAGTCAAAAGCAATACAACTTTATCAAGATCTGTTTATCTTTTTTAGTAAACTTCAAACCTACATTTACAATGAAAAGGAGGAGGATCGAAATGAATAGCAGAAAAATGGAGCAAAATAGAGTATTATCAGAAATGATTGAAAAAATCCTGTTTGAAGAGGTAGAATTACATAATCTTAAGAATCTAATTAACGACTTACAAAATAGAAAAATTACCCCTAAACAATTAAAAACAGCGATAATAGAGAATCGGGTAAACATGTTGAAAAAAATTTTAAGAATTTTTCCCTATTACTATACACAAATAACTTATCAAAAGGAAATCGACAATTTTACTGAAAAAGAGGTGGATGCAGAAATAAAGAAAGAGTTGGAGGAAAAGGAAGAACTTCTTAGAAGAGTAGGAAACTGGGTAAAAAATACACGTAAAAAAATTATAAATGACTCTAATTTTTGAAATTTAGCTTGTTTGAATTCCCTTTTATAAAGGAAAAAATCCCATATTTTTTGTTTAAATATGATTGGAAGAGTATTTAATATCTACTATTAGATTATAAAAGATACACTTACAATTACAATGTTGTCAAACCAATTGTTTACGGAACACGTAGTTTCACTTAATGAACTTTTTCCTAACTTTACTCAGCAATTTTTAGAGCCTTTTAAAAATTTAAAAAATCCTGAACTTAGCCATGAAATGCTATTAGACTTTGAGATTATAGAAAGAGGTAATCGCCATAAAATTAGTCCAATCTTGCGTGTAGCAAAACCTGAAGACGCCAAGGAAATAACAGAAATCTATAAAGAGCTTTATGATGGAACATATCCTTATAAAGAAATGGAAGATGTGGAGGAAGTAAGGAGACTCATCCAAAACCCAAACATACAATGGATAATTTACCAAGATCCAAATTATAATATCGCAGGTTGTATAACATTTGTATTGGATTTTGGCAACAAACGCGGTTATATAAGGGGTTTTATGTTAAAAAAGAAATATCAAGGATATATCGATATAACTAAGGCGATGATTGGTTCTATGTTGGGGATGATCCATAAATATAAACATAAAATCTATGTATGGTACGTTGAGAACAGAACTGCGCACTCAAAATCTCAATATTCAATGTGGGTTTGTGGTATTGCTCCAATAGGTTTTTATCCAAATAAAGATATTTTTCTAGGAAAAGTGGAATCTGATTTAATGCAGATCCTTTATGATGAAAGGGCTTTAATACAA
>JBHLNR010000251.1:0-4625 GCA_048941385.1 Promethearchaeota archaeon | reverse complement strand
GGATTAAAGCTTGGATACAACTTCTTTTTACTTTGAAATTGAAGTTTTCAAATAGAAAAATCGCAAAAAGGATGAAATAAGTGAGATATTAACAGATATGACACCCTCTGAAAATTTTAAATTTAAATTAAATAAAATTGGTGAAAAAGTTAAATAAAATAAAAACAGGATGGAAATTGCCATTATTGCCCTTACCGGTATGCCTTTTAGGAGCGCATGTTAATGGAAAACCAAATTTTAATACTATAGTATGGTTTAACATGTTGCATGATAATCCACCACTGATTGGGGTGGCAATGTCAAAAAGACATTATACTAACAAAGGTATAAAGGAAAATAAAACTTTCAGTGTCAATATCCCCAAAAGCGAAATGGTAATTGTAACAGATTATTGTGGGTTGCATTCTGGCTCTAAGGTTGATAAATCTAAAGAATTCGAACTTTTTTATGGAGATCTCAAAACAGCTCCGATGATAAAAGAATGTAGTATAAATATCGAGTGTAGACTAATTAATACTATTGAATTTAAGAATACAGATTTATTTGTGGGTGAAATAACTGAGATCTACACTGACGAGAAATATATAAAAGATAAGAAATTTGAGACCAACAAATTCAACTCTTTTATATTTTTAATGCCAAATGGACCATATTTAAAAATTGGTGATTATCTTGCTGAAGCATATGAAGTAGGTAAAAGCTACAATCCCAAATAAGAATAAAAATTCAAAAAATATAAAGAGGAATTAGAATATGAAAAAAGAAATTATCGCATATTGCGGACTTAATTGTTCAGTATGTCCTGCGTATATTGCTACCCAAAAAGATGATTATGAAGAACTTAAAAAGGTTGCAGAGCAATGGTCAAATGAATCCATGTCGTTCCAACCTGAGGATATTTATTGCAATGGATGCAATTCAATCGAAAGAGTTTTTAGTTGGTGCAAGGAATGTCCAACAAGAAAATGTTGTAGGGGACACCAATTCGAAAATTGTGCTTATTGCAAAGATTATGTCTGTGATAATTTAAAACAAACATTTGAACACGATCCTACGGCTAAAGAACGATTAGATGAGATTAGAAAGTCGATATAAGAATAAATAATTATAAAACAAAGGAGGTAAAATTATGGATTTAGAAGAAGCAAAAAATTTGAGTTTGGAATTAATGAGAACCTCGAAAGCAGCTTATCTAACGACTATTGACTCCAATGGGTACCCTATAACTAGGGCTATGTTTAATTTGAGGAATGAGGAGCAATTTCCGGAGTTTAAAGATTTTTTTAATGGATTAAGAAATACATTCGAAATATATATCTCTACAAATACATCATCATCTAAAACTGAGCATATTAAGAAGAATCCCAAAATTTGTATATATTTTTGTGATCCTGAAGAATTTAAGGGAGTTATGTTTGGTGGGGAAGTTGAAGTTATAGATGATATGAAAGTGAAACAGAACATCTGGTTAGATTGGTGGACAAAATATTATTTCAAAGGTTTAGAAGACCCAGATTATACTTTACTCCGATTAAACCCAAAAACTGCTCAGATTTACTACAAATTGCAAAAGGTCCAATTTAGCCCAGGAGAAGAATAATGGAGGAAATGAGAGAAGGAGGATTTTTAATCACAAAAATCCATCAACTTTCGCAAAAAGTCTTTGAAAAATTATTGAAAGACAGTAAAATTGATGAGATAACTGCTGCTCAAGGTAGGGTTATGTTTCCACTATGGCTTCAAGATAATCTTTCCTTTCAAGATCTAAAAAACAGGGCCATGCTGAGTAAAGCAACTTTATCTTATATGTTAGATAATCTTGAAAAAGGTGGTCATATTAAGCGAGTTCGCTCTAAAGAGGATAAGCGAACAATCTATATAAAATTAACAAAAAAGAATGAGGAATTAATGGAAAAATACATTCAAGTTTCCAAAAAAATGAAAAATTTGTTTTATTTTGGATTTTCAGAAAAAGAAATTGATGAGTTTGAAAATAACTTAAGGCGACTATTAGATAATCTAATAATTTATGATAAAAAAAAAAAGTAAAATAATAATTTAGGAACTATTCCTTAACCAATAATTCTTTTATTTTTGTAGCTCCGCCATTATTAAAGAAATCCTTGATTTTATCAGAGTACTCTGGTAAGAGTTGTAAAAATGGCATTATAGCTTTCGAAATTGAAGAAAATGTTTCATTTCCATCACCCATGATAAACATTTTATCAGGACTTATATGTTTAAATATTTCAGGTAAAATATTTGTTAGTTGTACTGCTAAGAACCTCTCATCAGCGCTTCCCATAGCCTCTACTTGTTTCTTAAAACCTTCAGCTTGGGCTAACATCTGTTTCTTAATTTTTTCAGATTCACCTTCAGCTTGAGCAATTAGCCTTCGTTTAATTTGTTGAGCGTCAGCCTCAGCTTCAATAACTTTTTTCTGCCTATCACCATCTGCTTCAATTCTTTTACGCTCTCTTTCTTGTTCTGCGATAACAATTTCTTTTTCTTTCCTTCGCAATTCAATCTCCCTTTCAACAGACTGTTCTTGAATTCCTATTTCATTTTTGACTTCTAGTTCTCTTAGTTTTGATTCTCTCTCTGCCTCCGCTTTAGCTATTCTAGCTTTTCTGAATTCTATAGCTTGTTTAGTCGCTTCCATATTCTTCTTCAATTCTGGTTCTCCAATAATAACTTCTATAATTTCTAGAGATTCAATTACTATACCCCAATCAGCTGTTAATTCATGTAAATCCTTTTCAACATGATCAATTATTTCTCTTCTTTCTCTAATGATCTTTTCCAGTGGCATATTAGCACAAGTTGTACGAATGATTGCTTCTGTTGCTCCTTTTAGGATTTTTTCGATATAATTATCATCTCTCATGTTCCATGAAACCGCACTGAAAGCCTTTTCTGGATCGATAACCTTCCAAATAAGTAACCCCTCGATCTCAATATTCTGATATTCACTTGACACCACTTGCTCATGTGCTTCAACTACTGTCTGAATACTAGTAGTTGGAATGACAATATATTCATCAATCAATGGAAGTAAAAATAGGCTTCCTCCGAGTCCCGCATGTTTGACCTTACCATTACGTAGATGTATTACAAACTGGTTAGTTTTAAACTTTCTATATCGTGCGGCTAAAAAGATTACAAACAAGAATACAACTATCCCGATCGTAACTCCGATCCCTACAAATAAAGGATTCAATTCGAATATCAATCTTCTCTACTTCCCTCCTTTTTTAATTCTTTTTAATTTTCTTTCATTTTTTTTTAGATCTTAAAACCTTGATTTTTAATATTTTTACTAAAAAAATAATAATTAATTCAATCTCCTTTTCTTTCTAATTGCCTTCAAACTATTATCAACTAATAAATAACCGTTTTTAACACTACAAACGTAAACGCGTTCACCTCTAGCAAAAACCTTTTCTTCTCTTAAAGGTTTAACATGTAAACGTTCGAATTTCATTGGAGTATTTGATGAAATTTTAATTACACCTCCCCTCTCGTCAACTTGTAAGATTACTTCTCCTTCCATGCCTATTAAATTCATTGTTGATGAAATCCTATAATATCGCGATTTTGCCAAAATTTTCCATAAAAAATTAATTAATTTCACTGAGAAATATGAAATCACAGGTGCGGCAAAGAAAATTATAAACTTATGATCTACGCCCAATATATAATATAATGCTATCCCTGAAATCCCATATACTAAAAATGCTGTTGAAAATAAGAGCATGATAGGAGCAGGAGTAATTGTGGATATAAAACCTGAGTCAAACTCAGCCTCTGTGTCTAACTCAAGTTCAGAATCCACGTCAACTCCTGCTTCCACATCCACTTCTGCATCAACATCAACAACATCCACATCGATTTCTGCCTCTATATCATAATCAACATCGGCATCAGCATCTATATCAGTATCAATATCAATCTCAGCATCTATATCTGTATCAATATCAATCTCAGCATCTACATCAGCATCTATATCTATATCTACTTCAGCGTCAATTTCACCCGTCCCCATGATATTTGATTCCATCTGAGCTAAAAAAGTTGAAATTATTGACAAAACTAAACCTCCTATAAAGAACCCTAAGCAAAGGCTAATAAATATATCATAAAAATTTGTAAAGAAAAAACCGATAGACGTCATTAATAAACCAATAACTATGATTAAAAATACAGCAATACTATCTTTTTTCTTCCAGCGAACATATGTAAATACTTTAAACGGTCTTTTCTGTATCATTTAGACAATTTATATAAATTTATTTTTAGTAAAAATTAATTCTATTTGGTTAAAACTTATTACCACACATTTGACAAAATATTGCATCTAAATCCTTTTTGGCACCACAATATCGACAGTATTTAATTTCTTCGACAACAGGGATATCTTTATTTTGAATTTCTTTAACCTTGTTTCCAGATTTCGGTACTTTGTAAGGGTTTACTTGAACTATTGATTTTTGAAACGTGTATTGTTGCTTATAATTATCTCCATTATTTAATTTAATAGAAGTCTTACTTACTGATGTTGCACTAACCGCAGCGCTAATCGCTAAAATAATCGCAAAAAATATCAAACAACCTCCAATCCATAA
>JBHLNR010000250.1:0-4628 GCA_048941385.1 Promethearchaeota archaeon | reverse complement strand
TTGAACTAGAAGATGGACTCACCCAATCAAAAAAAGAAATAATCACTGATATCGTTTTAGCAGTTTTGAACAGATCGGATTTTCAATAATCGATGATTTCTCAGAGGAGGAATCCGAAGAGATTGAGAAGAGATTGCATGTAAGACTTACTGAAAGTCGACCGGATAAGGAAATCCTGGAGTATGAAATAATACGGAAGAAGAGAAAGAAACCTGATTATTATAAACACCTATCAAATACTCTTGATTACCAGACTATTAAAAATATGACCTATTTAGCCATTCAACATAAAAATCTTGAAGCAATAATGGGCTTACTTAAAGCAAATGTGTATGCTGCAACAGATATTCTGGATACAGCTGAAGGTATTGAGTTTTTCTCGGAAAAAACTAGAGAATCCGGGGACTTTATGCCAGAAATCTATTTTTTCATAAGACGTCCAATTTCAGGAAAGTATAAAGCCATTTTTAGACGTTTAGCTCGTCAAAGTATTTTAAAATTATCATTAAAGATTACTAGCAAAGGCATAAGGGGACAATTTAAGAAAACAGTCCCATTTTACAAGATAGGAATGCCTGAATTCAGTTTGGATGAAACTATCCAACATAATCCTTTAAAAATTTATGAAAAAAGTTTAAGACATAAAGATATATATGGTGTTGAGCGAAAACGTCAAAAAAGAAAAGTAGTGCTAATCTTGGATACAAGTGGCAGTATGTATGGTCGTTTATTATTGAACGCCGCCCTTACGAGCTCTGTTTTAGCTTATAATCTAGAAAAGGAAGATTATGCTATTATTTTGTTCAATTCAACAGCAATGATATTAAAAAAAATTAATGAGAAGAAACCAGTTATAAAAATTATAGATGAGATTTTAGATTCTGAAGCTGTCGGATTTACAAACATTGAGATAGGTTTAGAGAATGGGTTAAAAGAATTGAATAAAACAAGAGAGAACAGGAAAAGTCGCTTTGGTATTCTTATTTCTGATGGAAATTATAATAGAGGTGGTGATCCTGTTGAAATTGCTAAGAAATACCCTAAATTACACGTGATTGGAATGCCAGCTGAAAATGATGCAACTCAAGGTATTAGAACGTGCCAAGAAATAGCTAAAGCTGGTAGAGGAAAATTCTATGCTGTAAATGATTATAAAGAAATCCCTAGAGCCTTAATAGAATTATTATCTCATACTTAAAAATTATACTATGAATTATTGTGGATATGCAATTTCTCTATAATGAGTTTTGTAATACTTTTTTACTATTTTATACTTTTCTAAGTATTTTTTATCTTTTTCATGATTGAGATCAATCAGTGGTGCCAATTCTTCTAAGAATCTAAATTTCTGAAGGAAATATTCACTAACTGTATTTGTCTCTATGGCAAATATCATATTATCAACTAATTTTTTAAATTTTTTTTTATTAGACACCCCTTTTAGCGAGTCTTTTACAATATCCGCAGTTTCTTTTATATATCCCATAATTTACACTTAGATTTTGTTTTATTAATAATAAATTGTAAGGAAAACCTTAATTGAAGTAATATAAAATGTATTGAGTCTTTTAAAAAGGACGAGAGGGGGTCACTAAAAGTAAAATATTTCATAAATAATGTGTCATTTTCGTATTAATTCTAAGATAAACTACAAAAAGTAATAAATATGGGAAAAGATATTCGATTTGGAGTATTAACAATACAGAATCTTCCTTGGGAAAAGGAAGTTGATCGTTGGAGACTCATCGAAGAATTAGGTTTTGATAGCGTATGGTTGGCAGATCATTTCACCGATCCTGTAAACCATATAGGAAATTGGTTTGAATCATGGACGCTCCTTGCTTCATTGGCAGTTATTACTAAGAAAATTAGGATTGGGACCCTAGTATCTTCCATGCCATTACGCAGGCCAGCAGTATTGGCAAGGCAAGCCTTAACAATCGATCATATATCAAATGGAAGATTGGAGATTGGTTTAGGAACAGGTACTAGTAGAGATCCTGTTCATAAAATGATAGGAATTGAAGATTGGACTAGAAAAGAAAGAATTGAGCGCTTCAAAGATCAAATAGAGGTAATTAACCAGCTTTTACGTCAGGATGTTTCAAGTTATAAAGGGAAATATTATAATTTAGATGAAGCAACAATGAATCCACCTCCAATTCAAAAGCCCCGACCTCCTTTAATTATAGCTGCAATGGGGAAATCAATGCTTAAAATTGCTGCAAAGTATGCTGACACATGGAACTCTTTTGGATCAGAAGATTGGCGTACCCCTTCAGAAGAGATTCTAGAAAACACTAAAAAAAGAGTAGATTTAATAAATAAATATTGTGAGGAATTCGGGAGGAACCCAAAAACATTGCGAAATTCTTTTTTATTCTATAGTAAACATGGAAGAACAATCCTTGATTCTAAAGAAATCTTCCAGGAAATCATAAATCAGTACAAGGATATTGGTATAGATGAATTCATTATATACTATCCCTTCTTCGATTCAGAACAAATAGAGAAGATTAGGTCGGTAGCTATTGATGTAATTCCTGATTTAAGGAAATGAGTAAAGCTGAAAAACCTAAAACCATTGCCTTTAAATTTCCTTGAGAATATAAAGTATGACAAAAAAATATTAAACATATTATATTATCCTAATTATGAATCTTTGGAAAGATATACCCCCTGGTGATGATCCCCCTCTTATTTTAAATGCCGTGATTGAGGTAATAAGTGGATCGAGAGATAAATATGAATATAATCCAGAATGGGAAGCTTTTGTTTTAGATCGGATTATCCCCTCCTCTGTTATATTCCCTGTTGAATATGGATTTATACCTCAGACGTGGTCTGATGATAATGATCCTCTTGATATAATGATATTAAGCTATGAACCTTTAGAAGTAGGGTGTATTGTAAAAGTACGGGTCATTGGTGCCCTTATTATCGAAGATGAGCATGGTGATGACCCAAAAATTCTCTCAGTTTTAGTTAATGATGCAAGATTTAGTGGATATAATGATATTCAAGATGTACATCAACATAGATTGAAGGAAATTCAGGAATTCTATGAAACTTACAAAAGATTAGAACCACATAAATGGGTTAAATTTAAAGAATGGAAAAATTTAAAAGATTCTTTAAAAATTGTGAACTACTCGTTAAATTTATTTAAAAAAATCAATATCTTATAGAGGAATAACAACTTTATATTGATTAATTATAAAGTTAAAGTTGCTATCTTAAGGTATTAGATTTTAGTAGTTGTAATTTTGGTCTGTATATAAAAGATATAAATAATGGTTTTAACACTATTGAGTTATAGAGTTTGTGAATAATTTTTTTGTAGAAATTTAGTTAAAATTTTTTGAGGAGAATGATGAAAGAAAGAACTCCACGTTATATATTTAAAATCTGCTTAATTGGTAGTGGTGGCGTAGGAAAAACTTGCATGGCAAGGAGACTATGTTTTAACACATTCAGCTCTCAAACTCAATTAACTGTCGGCATAGATTTTTATACATATGACATTCCAGTTGTTGTTAAGGGCGAGGAAACATTTACGCGGCTTTCTATTTGGGATTTTGGAGGTCAAGAACAATTTAAAACGCTATTTGGGTATTATATCAACGGTGCAAATGGAATATTTCTAGTTTTCGATTTACTAAATATGGAATCTCTTATTAAGTTGGACTGGTGGTATAATAATTTAAATGATTATAATCTTCAAAACCAACCGAAAATTCTAGTTGGAACAAAACATGATTTACTCCAAGGGGATAATAAAAAATACAAGGTGGATAAATACATTATTGAGCAATTCCTCCAAAACCATAATGAAAAAGATTATGTAAAAACCTCCTCAAAAGAAAACATAAATATACTCTATAGTTTTAAAGAGATGACGAAAAAAATCATGCAATCTCACAATTTAGATTATGATAGATTTCTCTAAAATTGCTTAAGGATATTGGTTCTTTAATTTAAATATTAAAGATTTATTAAATCATCAAGAGAATGTTTAAAAATACACTCGTGAACAAAATCAGGATAATCAAAAACAAAAAAGCTTTTCACATTCATCTTATTATACTTAATACCTATTATGTCTGATTTGAATAAAATTTTCCGTTTAACAGAAGATCAAGTTAAAAAAGCTAGTGAAGTTCTATCCCGCGCTTTTTATGACAACCCATGGTCTATATATATTATTCCTGAGGATTCTGAAAGAAGAGAAAAATTAAAGTATGTCTATGAATATGTAATACGTTATGATGTTTTATATGGAGAAGTATATTCACCAAGCTCTGGTTTAGAGGGGATTGCAGGATGGATTCCTTTCCAATATATATATAAAACATATGAAGCACAAATAAGGAGTGGTGGAAAGAAAGTTGTTGAAAAATTAGGTGTTGACTTTTATAAAAGATCAATGAAACTTGAAGGATTTCGAGAATTATTACATAAACGACATGCACCTTTTAAACACTGGTATCTAGATTCTATTGGAGTTGATCCTGAATTCCAAGGAAAAGGCCATGCAAGTATTTTACTAAGAGCTATGTTTGCTAGAGTTGAAAAAGAGAATTTACCCATTTACCTAGAAACAAGCACGGAAAAAAATATATATATGT
>JBHLNR010000249.1:0-4665 GCA_048941385.1 Promethearchaeota archaeon | reverse complement strand
GATTTAGTCCTTATGGCTTCTGAGGATTGTCTCAAATTTGCAGAGGAAAATGATATAGAAATAGTTGAATTAGTCTTGGATCCCCCTGAAATTATCAAGGATGAATACAAACAACAGTTTATTAATCTTGTTAATAAATTTTCTCTCACAAAGCAAATTCATGGACCATTTATAGATGTAAATTTGTGCACTCATAATAACTTCATTTCTAACGCATCAGTAGAAGTTTACAAAAAAACTACAGAAATATGTACGGAAATCGGTGCAGATCTCTTAACAATTCATCCAGGATTAGCCAATTTCCTAATTAATTCTATTCGAGAATATAATAAAATACAATTGGCTCACTCAATCAAAAGTTTATTAAATTCAACTAAGGATGCAAATGTTAATGTTTGTCTAGAAAATATGCCTAGAAATACCTTTATGATGCTTGATGAGAATGATATAAAAGATGTTTTCACTAAGATTGGACGCAAAGATCTCTATTTTACATATGATACGAGTCATTTTTTCACATGTGATGGTAATGTGAATGTTCTATGGGAATATTTTCATAAGATTACTAAAAATGTTCATCTTGTAGAGAATTTCAGTAAGACTTCTGATACACATCCAGCTTTAGGAACTGGAAAAATAAACTTTCATGAAATTTTCGAAATAATGAGAAGCTATGATTATCAAGGCCCTCTTATCATTGAATTATCTACAGTAAAAGACTTGCCTCAGAGTATTAATTTTATAAACAAATTTCTGTAAAATCACAATATGTATAAAAATTATATTTAAAAATAATTTAGTGATCTTATCATGCCGATCATTTCTTTGCAAGTTAGTGATGACTTATTAGAGAGATTTGAAAAAGTACGAAATCAAAGTGGATTTAATTCCAAAAGTGAGGCATTAAGAGATTCAATTGTCAGTTTTATTGAAAAACATGAATCTTTTAATGATTTAGAGGGATATAAAATAATGACGATAAGTCTTGTATACCCTTTCAAAGAGATTATTATTGATCAAATATCAGATTTATATTCTAGATTTCACCAAATTACAAAAACCATAACAGATTGGCGAATTGTGGATAAAAAGATTGAAATAATTCTATTAATCGGTGAAATAGACGTAATTAAAGATCTATATCAAGAATTGGCTAAAATTAAAGATGTGATCTGTTCTATCCGTGAAATAATTATCGATTAACAAATTTTCAATCAAATCGAAGTGAAAAATCTACAAATTCAGATGGAAACTGAGTCAATTGGCCTGAACTGATGATATCTGGCTCTGAAAGCAAATAATCAACAATATTTTCTGGATGTATTCCCCCAGAAACCTCAATGATAACGTTTTCTCTAAGATTATTTTGTTTTAATAGAGTGATTGCATCTTCTACTTGATCAGGAGTAAAATTATCAAGCATTATAATATCTGCCCCGTTTTTAGCGGCAATTAATACATCTTCCACTTTTTCAATTTCAATTTCAATCTTTTTGGTGAAACTCACTTTTTTCTTAATTTCTGTCAGAAGTTTTTCAATATCTCCTTTATAGAATCTTAAATGGGTATCTTTCAGAAGAACCTCATCTAAGGAAAATCGATGTGGGTCTCCTCCACCAATTTCAACAGCTTTTTTTTCGAAGATTCTTAATCCGGGAGTAGTTTTTCTTGTACATGCAATTTTTACTTTTTTTCCTGCATTTATTATTCGTTCTCTATACTTCTTTGTAGTTGATGTAATTGCACTCATGTGAGTTAAAAGATTAAGCCCTAATCTTTCTCCTAGTAAAATATTTCTCGTCTTTCCTTGCAATTCAGCTATTAAGTCTCCGTTCTTAAATTCTTCACCATCTTTTTTTTTAAAATCCATAGAAACTTCTAACATATCAAATAAGATTTCAATTTCCTTTAACCCTGAAACATAACCCGTACTTTTTGCATAAATTTTCGCTGAAGTTTCAGCATCTTCAGGTATGACATTTGATGAGACGTCAGCAAAATTGCAGTCTTCATTAATAAATTCTTTAAGTTTATTTTGAATAATAAACCGATTATAATGACTCATATTTCGCACTTTTATTTGTGGTATAATTATTATAAGTTAAAAATTAAATAAACTATATGGTAGCGACTGAAAAAATTTTCATACAAAATAATGAAAATAAACTAGAAGCAGAAATTTTTCAATCAAATGTGGGTAAAAATAAACCAATAACACTAATATGTCATCCCCATCCTCAATATGGGGGCAACATGTATAATAATGTCGTTTCTGGAGTATTTAACAAACTTATTGAAAATAATTTTTCTTGTTTAAGGTTCAATTTTAGAGGCGTTGGAAATTCTTCAGGTTCTCATTCAAATGGGACAGGGGAATTAAGTGATGTTCATGCGTGTGTCGATTTTTTAATAAAAGAAGGCTTTGAAAGAATATTGGTATGTGGATATTCATACGGAGCAGCGATAGGGTGCTCAGCTGTGAATTATTCCGATAACATTATTGGGTTCATCTCAATTTCTTTTCCATGGAATTTTATGAATTTCTATAAGGAGAAATCCCAAACTTCAAAGCCTAAACTGTTTATTCAGGGAAATAGAGATCAGGTTGCTCACATTGATCAATTCCAAGACAATTACGAACATTATTTAGATCCAAAAGAAAGTAAAATCATTGAGGGAGCAGATCATTTTTATTGGGGGTATGAAGAACAAATTGCTGAGGAAATCTTGAATTTTTTAAATAAAATATAAGGTTAAAGTGAAGAAAGTTTTTCAAGATCTCCTTTACTATTTTCTTCTGCCCAATCTAAAAGTTGATCAATATATTTTTCAATTTCTTCGCTTTCAGGGAGTTTAGTTAGAACTGCTAAAAGAAATTTGGTTGTATCATCCTTCATCACGATATTTCTCATGATAATATAGTCGTCTCTATATTTAATCTTCATGCTCATAACTTCAGATAAGTCCATTTCTTCGGCGGCTTTATATGCGGCATCACCCAATAGTGACCCCATAGCTGCTACTACTCGTTCATCTATTTTTTCTTCTTTATGGGACGCAAGGACTAGACCTGCCGAGGTAGCAAAAAGCGAAGCACGAAAATTCCCATTCTCATTAAGTTCTTTAAGTACTAAACCAAGCTTACTTACCATCTTAACGTTCACTCCTATTTTTTTAATTTTGTGGCAATTACAAGAAGTTAATTATATAAATTTAGTTAATTATTAACTAATTCCCAATTCTACGCATAAACTTTGTATGTATGTTTAATATGAGTTAAATAATATTTAAAATTATTTGAATTCTCATAATTCCAATATCTCAAATTACCCTTGTTTTTCCGTTCCATTTCTGGAATTATATCAAATAAAATTGTAAAGCTTGTGGATGGTAAGACAATCTAAAGCTTTAACGTAATAATAAAGGTAGACAAAATGTCATTCTCATCAATATTTAACGTTATAACCGTAGGTCTTGCTACAGGCTTGAGAAATCCAGGCTTTTGAGGAGGCACATTTGGTTTCGTCGGGGACCCTGGATTTAATAAGAGTGTATTGAATTTTGTACCCTTTATAAGTGGGATATGAGTGTGCCCAAAAACAAGAATTTGGAGATTATTTACCCTCATAAATTCTTCAAGATTTCCTGGTAATTCATGGATTATCCCGATATTATACTGACTTACAGAAATTTTAATAAATTGGTCTAAATTCAAAACTTTATCTCCCTCTCCTTTTACAGCAGAAACAGGAGCAATACTTTCGAGTTTACTTAAAAACGAAGGTTCACAGATATCTCCTGCATGAACAATTCTATCAGCATCTTTGAAAACATTCATTAATTGATTAATAAGAGGAGTTGCTTGATCTTGATTGGTATTAGAAGTAATATGAGTATCAGAAATTATCCCCAACTTCATCAAAACGTCACTTCTTTAAATAGCAATTAAGAATCCCATAAGGAAAATTAATGCTCCAGTTAAAAAATCAATAAAAACTCGAAATAAACTGTCTCCCATAGTTCTTTCTTCTTTCTCTCTCTTAAAATAACTATTAAAAAGACTGAAACCATTTGAAAAACCAAGTTTTACACTTGATAATGGCCAGACTAATAATAAACACACGATGCCAAACAATATACCAATGATAAACAAAGGAATGTATATGAGAATAGCTATTACTTGAAAATTAATACCTTGCCAAAAGCTCCAGATCGTGTGTGTAGCGACAATATTATTAAGTGCATGAGCTAATATTACAGGAAGAATCCACATTTTTCTTAAAACAAATAATGATAAGATAATACCGATAACAAAGGCTTGAAGAAACCAAACGAAAGGAAACCATCTAAACCAGTCAAGAAGGTAGGCTAAATGACCTAATCCAAAATAAAAAGATGAAATAATTACTGCTGACATTCTAGGGAAATATTCACTTCCTCGTTTCGCTAAAAGTCCTCTCGAAATTGTCTCTTCTGTTACCGACACAGATATTTGGATAATAATCGCTGAAATTAAAAAGATAATGTAGTTATTATTTAGCAAATAAGAATTAGTTGCCCTGAACATTACCAGTGCTTGATAATCAACTATATCAGGGATCAGTAGGTAAGTAAAGAAGTCCATTGGTAAAAAAACGAAAAAGAAAATTAAGAATCCATATAGAA
>JBHLNR010000248.1:0-4673 GCA_048941385.1 Promethearchaeota archaeon | reverse complement strand
GATACCAATTAAACAAATTGGTACAATTAAGTTGATAAAAGCATCGAAAATCATTGCCAGTGCAGGTGATATTAGGAAATTTAAATTTCTCACATCGCCAGTCGCTCGAGCCATGATATCCCCAATTCTTTGATTATCATGAAATGATTGACTTTTACCTAGTAGACTTAAATAGAATTCTCTTCTCACATCTCTTTCTAATCTCTGAGCTACAATTTCTCGAAAAGTTCTTGCTAATAATCCTGCAGTGGGCGTTCCCAATCCTATAAGCAACACAATAATTGTATAACTAATTACATATTCAGATTTTCCGAGTGAGAAGATGTCAATAGCCTTTCCGATTATAATATAAATATATGACCCAAAAAACGTTATAAAGACAACTAAAGTGAAGTAAAGTGCCATTAAATATTTATTAGATTTATAAAGAATATGTTTAATTATCCAACGTTTAGTACTCTTGCGTCTAGCTTCTAAAAAATCATCTTCCTCTAAAATAAACTCTGAATCATTTCTCAACTCTTGATGTTGTAAACCACTCTTTCTCAAATAATAATTTCCTCATGCAAAACTAAATTCTGAATAAATTATAATAATAAAAGAAAGGAAGAAATTAAGCTTTTCTATTAGGAGTTTAGTTAGTAATTTTAGAAAAAAAGTATTAATTTCATAAGATTTAACATTAAATGAAACTCTTAAATACATAATTTTCATTAGATAATGTTGTTGTTATTATGGTTTCTATTTTAATAACAGGTGGAACAGGGTTTATAGGTATTCCTTTAGTAAAAAGACTTCATGAATTAGGTCATAAGCTAAAGTTACTTGTTAGAGAGAATAGTAATATTACTCATTTTAATGATTTAGCTGATATTGAATATGTTATAGGGGATGTTCGAGATATCGAAAGTCTTAACAATGCAATAAATGATATTGATATAATTTACCATCTTGCGGCATATACAGGAATTTGGGCAAAAAAAAAATCACTTTATTATGATATCAATGTTAAAGGAACTGAAAATATCTTAAGTATTGTTCTCGGAAAAGATATAAAAATGTTTTATATTAGTTCATTTACAGCTTTGGGGCCTACACCTTCAGAACCAGTTGATGAAAAATTTGAAAATGAGAAGTTTTGCATGGAATATGAAAAGTCTAAATGTGAAGCGAAGAAACTAGTAAAAGGATATATCCCAAAAGGGTTAAATGTAGCAATTTTTTATCCAGGAATAGTATATGGTCCAGGAGATTTCAATATTTTTGGTAGAATGCTTTATGATATAATGAGAGGTAAAATATTACCCTTAGGCTTATGCCCTGGAAAAGGAGAATCTATTGCATGTTTTTCATATTTAAATGATCTTGTAGATTGTTTAGTAGACGTGATTGATAAAGATGATATATACGGGGAGGATTTTATTCTTGGAGGAGAAAACGTTAAGTTTGTAGATTATCTTAACTTAATTGCCACTATAGCTAGAGATAAAAAAGTCAAGAAAATCCCGATGTGGATTGCAAAGTTTTATGCGTTGCTTTTAGAAATTAAATCAGGACTTACTAGAAAAACACCCTTCTTGACCAGAGCCGCAATAAATGCTATAAAGTATCATCGTTCTTATTCATCAGATAAAGCTATAAATAAACTAAACTACAAAATCACACCTTTAAGGGAAGGTTTGGAAGAAACCATTAAATGGTATAAGGATTATTCAGAATCCAATTAATTTAGGATAAGTTTTTGATAATAATGAAGTTGGATATTTTAGATAAATATACAGGAGAATTAATAGATTCTCTTGAAGCTGATACAGAGAAAACAATAAAAGAAAAAATTGAGAGAACTGCAGAATGGGAACATAAATTATTGAATACAACTCTCGATGAAAGATTGGATACAATAAAAGACATTGCAAAGGTTCTACTTAAAGACAAGGAAAAAATCAAGGAAATAATAGTTGCAGAGGGAGGACTTCCCGTTAAATATTCTGAATGGGAATTTCAGATGATTACAAAAGCATATAATAATATTGATTGGTTACTTGAAAATGGGGTCTTCCCATTAAGTGATGAGAAAATTCCTGATCTTGATACAAACAAGATATCAGTAATCAAGAAACAACCAATTGGATTAACTATTGGAATAACTCCTCGGAACACCCCAATGAGTTTACCTATGTATTTTTGGGGTGCAAGTTTCTTAACTGGAAATCCCGCTATAATAAAACCTTCTACTGCATGTCCACTAACCATGAAATATTGTATAGACAGAATCAATGAAAGTGATTTCCCTTTTAATGATGCTTATGATTTAGTCATAAGTCCGGGAGATTTTGCTACTAAAGTATTTATTGAATCAAATTTAGTTAAAAACATAGTTTGCGTAGCAGCTTCACATACTGCTAAACAAATTTTGATAGATTACTCTGAATTCTTGAAAAAAAACATTCAAAAATATCTGGGAGTTAATATGATAACTCAACCCTTTAAAAATTTTGTATTTGAATGTGCTGGCAATGATGCGGGAATAGTTATGCCTGGTGTCAATTTAGAGTTAGTAGCAAAATGGAATATAATTGCTTCCTATACTAATTCGGGACAACAATGTTTTTCAATGAAGAGAATTATCGTTCATGAAGATATCTATGATGAATATATTGAATTACTACAAAAAGAAATTGAAAAATTGAAAATGGGTGATCCTCGAGATCCTCAAACGGACTTAGGTCCTCTTGGTTCTCGTCGAATTTTAATGATGATGGAAGTAATGGTTAATGAGGCTAAAGAACATAAGGGCGTAAAGATTCTATGTGGTGCTGAAAAGATCGACACAGGTAAAAGTTTTGGACTCTTTTATAAACCAACATTGGTGGAAATTCCAAGAGATAATATTCTTGATTTTAATAAAGCTCCATTTTTATGGCGAGAAGAAGCTTTTGGGCCTGTTAGAAGCATTACAAAAGCAAAAAGTCTAGAGGATGCTATTTTTCTCGCTAATCATTCTAATTATGGCATGAGAGCGGTTGTTTATACCCCACCTGAACATATAGAAAAGTTTTCAACTGAGCTACAAGCGGGAAGTTTATACATTAATTCAGAACCTATGCAAGCGAATATAAGCACAGCATTAGGCGGTTGGAAAGATAGTTCATTTCCTCCTGGGATAAAATATTACCCTCAAGAAATGATTCAAACTAAAATAATCTATAATAGTACTGAAAATATGGCGAAAATGTTATTCAAATCCTAAACAATTTCAATCAATTCATTCAAATTTTTTATTACTTTCACGCTTTTTGGGATTTCTTCTAATATATTTTTGTCATTAAATGATTTTTCTGTAGTATAGTCATACAGTAATTCATCCTCAGTATTAATATCACGTTGAATTAAAATTGGAAATATTCCTGCATTAATTGCGGCGGTTATATCCTCTTTTGTATCCCCCACAAAACAAACTTCATTTGGTTTTAGATTTGCTTTCTCGAGAGCAAATGAAAAAATCAATGGATCCGGTTTTTTAACACCCACTTCACTCGAGATTATAATGGAATCGAAAAAATCACTAAGTTTAAATTTTGATAGTATAGAATAAATGTGAGGAGGGTGATCAAAATTAGAGATTAATGAGAGAGTTTTACTTCTTTTTAGTGTATTTAATACAGCTATAGAATCTGGATCTAAGGGTACGTATTTTTGCCAAGCATTTACAGCTTCATTAGCAATTCTTTTGATTTCCTCATTTTCTATTTCTATATTAAGTTCAATGGTTAAATCATAAATTCTCTGTTCAAAAATTGTCAGATTTAGAATACTATAATTTGGTTCAGGTTTATTCATAATCCCATTGCATTTCATTGCAAATGATTCTTTTGTATCCCAATAACCTAATTTTTTGAAGTTATTAAATAAAACCAATAACCAATCTTCCCAAGCTTGCCGGCTATTAGTGTACATTAATAGTGTACCAAAAAGATCAAAAAATACTCCCTCCATATCAGAACAACCTCTTTGATTGAAATAAAAATTTTAGATTATTTTACATATAAAGCAAGGTTTATATTTTTTCTCAACGGATTTACATTTATTATAAAAAAAGTGCAAAATAATATGAATAAAGAAGACATTTGCTTTATGCCTGCTTATGAAATGGTAGAAAGAATTAGATCGCAAGAAATAACCTCTTTAGAAATTACAGAAACAATTATTGAAAGAATTAAGAAGATCAATCCAATAGTAAATGCCTACTGTACACCCACATACGATTTAGCAAGAGATATGGCTAAAAATGCTGATAAAGCTGTTAAAAAAGGTGAAAAACTAGGTTCTTTACATGGAATTCCTACTTCAATTAAGGATTTAATGCAAACAAAGGGGATAAAAACTACATTCGGGTCTAAATTATACGAGGATTTCATACCAGACCAGAATGATATCGCAGTTCAAAGATTAATAAACTCAGGTTGTGTAATCCTCGGTAAAACTAATACCCCAGAATTTGGAGTTCCGGCACTTACTAATAATTTAGTTTTTGGTGAGACAAAATGTCCTTGGGATATAGAAAAAAATTCTGGAGGTTCTAGTGGTGGGGCTGCCTCTTCTGTTGCTTCGGGAATTGGGCCATTAGCACTAGGTTCAGATGGAGGAGGTTCCATAAGAATCCCAAGCAGTTT
>JBHLNR010000247.1:0-4706 GCA_048941385.1 Promethearchaeota archaeon | reverse complement strand
AGTAATTTAGCCATATGGACAGCGAGAAAAGGCCAATGAAAAGCATTAAATACTATATCATCATTTCTAATCTGTCTACATGCTGACACTAACATCATTTCAAAACCGGTGTATTTTTTACAAAATTCTTTATCAGAAACCATAGTTTACCGCCCCCTGAATAATTGGTTTAGCCTTTAGAAACTTTATTTTGTCTTTCCCTAAGACTTTCAGATAACCTTCTCGATTCTCCACTCCAGTTACCCATTTTTCAAGCCAATTTTCCCAGTCTTCTATGGTTTTAGTTTCTGCTGCATAATTAAATCTATATTCTAAATCTGTGTAGTAAGAGCCTTGCATACTGCTTGGATGAGCACCCCAGGGTTCATGGACAACAGCATTAACTTTATGGGCACCAACAATCGTACGTTCGGGAGATTCCATAATAACTTTTTTATCCACTATTTCTTCTGTTGCGACAATAATCTTTTTACAGGCATTTATTCCATATTTAGTATCTCCAATTAATCCCCATAATTGTGCATTACCTTCTTTATCGGCTCTTTGCACGTGAATGAATCCTACATCAGGATTTATCGCTGGAACAACACATATTTCCTCACCTGTAAAGGGGCATTTTATTCTTGCTGCTTTTAATCCAACTTCTTTAGGGTGATCATAAATACCCGTTCCAACAATTGAACGAATCGGGACAAATGGAATTCCCATATAACCCGCAAAAAAAGACATATTTATCATAAAAAGAGATTGTTCATTGTAAATTATCTTCTGTGGTATTCCTTGCTCCATGGAACGCCTAAGATTATAGGCAGGTTGAGGTCCAGTACCATTCCAACAATGGGAAGTGACAATATGATTTGTGACTCCAGCACCTATTAATTGGTCAAACATTATGCCACCCCCGCATTTGGTCACTTTAAGATTTTGTAATTTTTGTCTAATAATTTCATGAGACGCAGAAAAGGGCATACCATTCCCAAATCCGCCAAAGAAAACAAAATCATTATTATGAACAAATTTGCTTACTGCTTCTTTCATACTCATTAATTTATCGGAGATATTTTTCACCTTTACATAATTGTGTACACTATCTCATAATTTGACAATATTTACTTTACATTTAGACCACTTAAAAATTTGATTAAAGAGTTACTTGAAATTACATAAGATTATATTTTATAACCAAAAAAAGAAGTTCTCCACAGATATTACGCCGATTGATGCAGATAATTTTTATCGATGAAGAATATGAAAATCTAAATCAAGATTAATATAGTTTTAAATCTTAGTGCTGAAAAAGTTAAATATAAAATTTACCTAATGTTTTTTAAGCAGAAACTACTTTCATTTTTTTCAAATCCAAGTAATATCACCTGAGGAAAAATGCCCGATTTAGCTTACGATGAGATAGAACAAGGATGGCGATTATTAAATGAGGGAAAAGAAGAAGATGCTCTTAGATTAATCAGGATTTTAGAGAAAAATGAAAATCTCACACCAGAAGAAAAGCTTAAAAGTCAGATTCTAAAAGGAACTCTCCTTTTTTTCTTAGTTAAAATCGAAGAATCTCTCAATATAAGTAGGAAGGTCTATAATGAGAGTTTAAGTTCAGGCAAACCTCTCCTTTCAATAGACGCTATATTCATCGAGTGGATGAGTTTATTTATGCTTGGGAGAGGAGGCGAATCCTGGGAGCAAGTAAAGAATTGTGAATCTTTACTTAAGGCAGCAGCAAAAGAACCACATACTGAAATTGAGCAAAGAGAGGGTTTATTGAATTTTATGACAGGATATTTCCATTTTTGGGAAGCTACATATGATCGTTCATTAGAATATCTTGAAAGAAGTCTTTCTGTCTTCAAACGATATAAAAATCTATCTTACCTAATTGGTCTAGTTTTGCATCTAATGGGTGGTGAATATATGCTTAAAGGAGAATTCGAGCTTGCTTTAAAATACATCAAGAATGCTCTAGAAGCTATCATAAGTGATACATTTGCATTTAATGTGGTGAAAGCAACAATTTTTCATGGAACTGGTGAAATTTACCGTCAGCTTGGGAAATTAGATCTCGCAACTGAATACTTCGAAAAATGCTTCAAATTCTGCAAAAAACATAATTTTCATGTAACTAATCTATTTACAGGTTTTGCATCTTATGGTTTGATACAAATAGCGCTAGATAGAAAATCGCCAGATCAAGCCCAAAAATATCTAGATCGTTTTAAACAGCTCTTAGAGGAAAAAAACTTAACTGAAGATTATTTTTTATATAAATTAGCAACAGCAAGAGTATTGAAATATAGTTCTCGAACTCGAAATCGCGCGAAAGCAGAAGAAATCTTAAAAGAACTTATTTTTGAACATGAAAAAACGAAGAGTGTAGGATATCGTGGAGTGCCCGAGGAATCAATACTCCCTTTAATTGAACTTTGTCATTACTATATAAGAGAATTGCGGTTAACAAATGCTATGGAAATTCTTGACGACGTTAAACCACTAATTAAAAGATTATTCAAAGAATCTGAACGGACGAATTCATATTCATTATTGGCTCAGACATATTTACTATCGGGTATGCTCTCATTACTTCAAATGAACTTGGGTGATGCGAGAAGAGAATTATCTCAAGCTCAAGATATTGCTGAGTCACATGGTCTTCAATTGCTAGCTCGTAAAATATCACATGAGCATGATAAATTATTAGAACAATTAGGAGATTGGGAAAACCTAAAATTAAGAAAATCTTCAATAGCAGAACGTATTAACTTAACGTCATTGGATGAATCAATAGCTCTTATACAAGGAAAGCGTACCATTAGTCCTCCCGAATTGGTTAATGAAGAACCTGTGTTGCTTATGATTTTAGCGGAAGGTGGAGTTTTATTATTCTCTTATCCATTTTTAGACGAATGGAAGCAGAATAGTGATCTTTTCGGCAGCTTTCTATCCGCCTTTAAATCCTTCAGTGATGAGTTTTTCTCTGAGGGCCTTGATAGAGCGAAATTTGGTCAATTTATTATCTTAATGGAGAATGTAGCAAATTTTTCATTATGTTATTTATTTAAGGGACAAACATATTTAGCGAAAAAGAAATTAACAAATTTTACAGATAGCATTCAAAAGAATGTGTCTATAATGGAGACCTTAGTTAAATATTATAAAACAAGCCAAGTTTTAGAGTTAAAAGATTTTCCATTTCTAGAAGGTTTTGTTAAAGGAATATTTGTTGGATAAAGTTTATGTAAACTATCCATTAACATGAACAATTTTGAATGAAAAAGTTAAAGTTAAATCAAATTATAATATAAATAGAAGAATTTATGAATTACGTAGTTGGAAATTTAGAGGATCCCGTATTTAGACCTCCCTCTGAGTGGAATGCGTTATTAATTGCAGTGACGAATGGTTGTACTCATAAATGTACGTTCTGCTCTATGTATAGATCAAAGAAGTTCTCGATTCGTAAAGATTTAGAAGAAATAAAAAAGGATATTAAAAGAGCTGGTGCTATTTACGGAAATCGAGTTCGCAAATTATTTTTCGAAGATGGAAATGCTTTTGTTGTAAAACCTGAGATTCTTTTGGAATTAACCGAATATGCT
Organism: Promethearchaeota archaeon; assembly: GCA_048941385.1. GTDB lineage: Archaea > Asgardarchaeota > Lokiarchaeia > Sigyniarchaeales > SOKP01 > Loki-b32. The sequence goes on along the minus strand of JBHLNR010000247.1, from coordinate 1,101 downwards.
TATAAAATACATCCAAACCTTGAGAAAGTTAGTGCTTATGCTCATGCTAGAGACATTCTCAGTAAATCTGATGAAGACTTGAAAAATCTAGCAGATAGTGGATTTACGATGGTGTACGTAGGCATTGAAAGTGGAGATGATGAGGTACTAAAAGCGTGTAAAAAAGGAGCCACCCAAGATGATTTTGCTCTTGCAGCTCAAAAGTGCCACAAAGCGGGAATTGCATGGTCTGGTATTCTTCTATTAGGACTTGCAGGTAATGATCCTGAAAAGAGTAGAAAACATGCTATTGAATCCGCTAAACTAATTAATAGAATGGCACCTCCAGATCCTATCAATTGGTATATATCTCCCTTGACTTTAGGAGTCACTCCTGGTACTGAGTTGTGGACACAGAAATCAACAGGAGAATTCAAACCAATGAACAGTACTGAGATTTTGCAAGAATTATACACAATGATAGAACACACCTCTGATGATCTACAGAATTGTGTTTTCAATTCAAATCATGCATCCAACTACGTTAACTTAAAAGGGGAATTAGCAGACGATAAAGAAATGTTCCTAAAGGTTGTTGATGGAGCAATTAAATATCCAAACTTGCGTCGTCCTGATTATCTTCGTGGTTTATAAAAATAGATTAAATATATTTCATACTAATTATTGAATACGGAAAATGAGTGAAAAAAACACTACTTTTAATTTTGATCGAGTTATCGATCGCTCCAAATCTACTTCAGCAAAATGGGATAAGACCGTTTTAGAAAAACGTTATGGTGATCCAGATTTAATAGCAATGTGGGTTGCAGATATGGATTTCCAAGCACCTCAGCCCATCATCGACACCTTAGTCAGAACTGCTGAATATGGGATATATGGTTATTCAATCATTCCTCCCTCGTTTTATGAAGCTGTTTTAAGTTGGTTCAAGAGACGATATGGGTGGGAAATAGATAGGAAATGGATAAGTCAAACTCCCGGGGTTATTCCTGCTTTAGATGTTGCTGTTAATGCTTTTTGTAATCCTGGTGACAAAGTAATTGTACAAAATCCTGTGTACTATCCTTTTTACCGTGTTATTGAAAATAATGGGTGTCGAAT
>JBHLNR010000246.1:0-4717 GCA_048941385.1 Promethearchaeota archaeon | reverse complement strand
ATTTGGAAGATGACTATAAAGAAAAAATCTTTAACATCATCATATTCTCTATCACTAATTTTTGCGGCTGTGGTTTCATTTTCTGATTTACTATTTTTGTTTAGCAATCTTCCTTATCCATTAAAAATAACTTTATACATCATTTCTTTTGGTACAATTTTAGGAACAAATTATTCAATTCCACTATTTGGAATACCATTAACTGCAACATTGATAGAAGAAGCAGCAATTAGAAAGAATACCCCGAATGTTGACGAAACCATTTCTAATATTTCTGGATCATATAACGGCTTTTCTATGTTTATTAGCTCACTAGGAATGGGAATTTCTTCAATAATTATTGGTATTATCCTCACTGGTGAAAATAAAACTAATCCAATCATTATTACAGTTTTGTTTGCTTCACAGGGTATCTTCTACATCATCGCTGTGTTGTTTTTAAGTAAAGTTAAAATTCTTAAGCCTCCTAAAATTGACGACCCCATTCTTATAAAGAGTTAAATTTTGATTAACAGCATTTTCTGAGAGACTCAGTTAATCAGTATTAGTTAAATTCATCAAAATTTTAGTACATAAGTTTAAATACAATTAGTCGACTATTATTGTGGTTTTACACTCTATTGATTTTGATTAAAATTGATTAAAATTTAAATTAATAAGAACATCTTGAAGAGAATTCATTAATAAAATAGATAAATAGTGAGTAACTTGGGCAAATCAGAACTTTATGAGTCCGAGAAGGTATTTAAGGAACTTTTAGATCATATTAGTAGTGGTGTAGCTATATATGAAACTACTGACGAAGGAGAATCATTTATAATTCAAGAGATGAATAAAGCGGGGTTACGGATATGTGAAACTACACATGAAGAGATTAAAGGAAAAAACCTATCTGACTTATTCCCGAATGTAGAAGATTTTGGTTTTCTAGATACTTTAAGAAGAGTATGGAAAACAGGTAAACCGGAGCATTCTCCAACTGAATTTTATCAGGATGATAGAGTTGATGGTTGGACAAAAATGTACATTTACAAATTACTTTCAGGAAAGATAGTTGCTATTTTTGATAGACAGTCTGAATTGGTTGAAGCTGAGGAAAATTATAAAAAGAAGGTAGAATTTGAAAAAACTATATCAAAAATATCCTCCCATTTCGTTAATCCTGCTAATCTTGATAAAGCTATAAACGCATCACTTGAGGAAATAGGACTTTTAAGTCAGGCAAGTAGAAGCTATTTATTCTTATTTAACAATGAAAATAAAACAATGAGTAATACTCACGAATGGTGTGGAGGAGGTGTTTCCTCACAAATTGAAGAACTTCAAAATTTGCCAATGGAGATTTTCCCGTGGTCTATAAAAAAGCTAAAAAATGGAGAAATTCTTAATATCGATAATATAAAAAGTTTGCCAGCCGAAGCCTCTGCAGAAAAAGAAGAATTCTTGAGAGAGAACATAAAATCTTTGATTTTTTTGCCCTTAAAAATAGGGGAAGAAATTTCAGGATTTATTGGGCTCGATAATGTAAGAGCAGCAAAAAAGTGGGGAATAGATGATTTAAATCTACTTAAAATTTCATCTGAAATTATAGGGAATGCGATACGACGTAATGAAACCGAAAAAGAACTCGAGGCTTTAAATAAAGAATTGAAAAACAGAGTTAATGAGCGAACAAAAAAATTAGAAGAATCAGAAGAAAAATATCGAAAAGCTTATTCTCAAGCTAATCTATATAGGGATATTTTTGCTCATGATATAAACAATATGCTTCAGAATATTCAATCTTCTACAGAACTTAGTTCTCTTTATTTAAACAATCCTGAAAAATTACCTACGTTAAAAGAACTATATAACATTATAACTGAGCAGATTGAGAGGGGTAAAAAATTAATTGATAATGTCAGAAAAATAACAAAAATTGATGAGTCTGAAGTTAATCTAGAGAAAATTGATGCTTTTCAATTATTAGAGAAAGCAATGGAATACCTTAAAAATAGTTTTCAATCAAGAGATTTAAATATTCAAATTAATAATAGAGAAAAAATTCGTTTTGTCATTGCAAATAATCTCTTATTAGACGTATTTGAAAATATACTAATAAATGCCGTCAGGCATAATAATAAATCTAAAATAGAGATCACTATGGACATTAGTAAGGAAAAATTAGAGAATAATGAGTATATTAAAATGGAATTTAAAGATAATGCTATAGGTATCTCAGATTATCGTAAGAAAGGTATATTTGAGAAAGGAAAGCGTAGGAGTCAAAAAAGTAAAGGAATGGGTCTTGGTTTATCTCTAGTAAAAAAAATACTCGAAAGTTACAATGGTGATATTTGGGTTGAAGATAGGGTAAAAGGAGATTATAAACAAGGTAGTAATTTTGTAATATTGCTCCAAGAAGCTAAGTAAAAGTTGAGTATAATTTTAACTTTGAGTTTTAATATTAATTCTGGAACAAATAGACTATTTGTTATTCACACCTTCTAATTTCATTTAAATTATTAATAAAAACTTTAAATTTGATATAGACAAGAATGAAATTATGGAGACTTTTGACTTAGTTGTTATAGGAAGTGGTGCGGGATTAAATGTCGTAAATGTGGGACTACAAGTAGGAATGAAGTGTGCACTTGTTGAAGATACAAAATTGGGAGCTACATGCTTAACCCGAGGATGCATTCCTTCAAAAGTTTTGGTTCATCCCGCTGATTTAATTCGAGAAGCTCAACACGCAGATAAGGTTGGAATAAAATTTAGTATCGAAAAAATTGATTGGGAGTTAATTTCAAAAAGAATGTGGTCCCAAATCGATGAAAGTAAACAAATTGAAGAAGGATTGTCACAAGTTCCAAATCTTACATTATATCGAGGTATTGGTGAATTCATCGGAGATTATGAAATGCAGGTAAGATCAAACAATAGTAAAGATATTTTGGCTACGTTTAAAGGAAAACGATTTGTAATCGCTTCAGGAGTGCGCTCTTTTATACCCCCAATTGAAGGTTTAGAAGAAATTGGTTATGTAACGAATAGAACTTTTTTTGGGGAAAAATTCCCAAAAGAACCTTGGAAAAGTTTGATAATTGTTGGGGGCGGAGTTATAGCTGCTGAATTTGCTCATATCTTTTCGGCTATGGGAACTGAAGTAACAATACTAGAAATGCTTCCCCGTCTAGTTATTACTGAGGAACCAGAAATAAGTCGATTTTTAGAACAAAATTTTAGGAAGTATATGAATGTATATCTAAATCATAAAGCCATTAGAGCGACACGAAAAAAGAATATGAAGACTATTTTTGCCCAAAATATGAATTCTGGTAAAGAAATTGAAGTTTCGGCGGAAGAGATATTGATTGCTACTGGTCGTCGGTCAAATGCGGATTTATTAAAAGTAGAAAAAACTGGTGTTGAAATTGATGAAAAAGGGTGGATAAGAACTAATGAATATTTGGAGACGAATAAAAAGAATATTTGGTGCATAGGAGATGCAAACGGATTATACCAATTTAGACATAAAGCTAATTATGAGGCAGAAATTTGTGTTAATAATATTTTTGGGCAAGAAGAACAGAAGAGATCCGTAGATTACTCCGCAGTTCCATGGGCAATTTTCACTCATCCTCAAGTAGGACATGTCGGAATGACTCAAGAACAGGCGATTGAAAAAGGGCACGAGATTTATGTTGCAATAAAATATTATTCTACTGTTGCAAAGGGATTTGCTATGGGCTTTGAAGATGATGATGAAGATAATGGATTTTTCAAGTTAGTAGTTGATAAATCTTACAAAATATTGGGCGCTCATGTCGTTGGACCCCATGCAGCCATATTAATTCAACCATTTGTGTATTTAATGAACTCTGGATTTACATGTTCTTTACCTGGGTCTCCTGGTGAAGCTAATATACCGAAAGTAGAACGTGCATGCCCTGAAGCAGGATCTTTTATACCAATTTACAATTCGATGGTAATACACCCTTCTCTTAATGAAGTTACTGGTTGGGCAATCGGAAATTTGAAACCCATCAATATTAAAATGGAACATCATCATCACGATTAAACCATAAAAATTGAAAAAAAGTAGAACATAGAGTTAAAGGAGATTATAAACAAGGAAGTAATTTTATAATTTTAATCCCTACTAAAAACTGAAAATTTCTCTTAAAATTACTAATAACCATCAATTTTATAGATTTTTAAATCAATATTATTATCAGATGGTTTCAAATAAGAATAATTTTCATGAGAATAAATCAATTGGACAAATTTTTACTCCAGATTATATCGCAGAATTCATGGTAAAAAATATTATTGCCTTAAATGCGAAAAAAAAGATAAACTTAAAGAATTTAAAAATTCTTGAACCCTCGGCGGGAGAGGGAATATTTTTAAAATATCTCCTTCAAAATAAACTTTCAAACATCCATGCTTTTGAAATGGATATATCACTTAAGGAAATTTTATTAGATTTATACCCTACCGTAAAATTTGAATTTACTAATTTCTTGGGTTCCAATACCACAGATAAATATGATATAATAATTGGTAATCCCCCCTATTTAGGTCAAAACTATAATGCTCCCGTTTTTCAAGAATATGTAAGGAAATTTCCCATTTGCAGGAAATATTTCATTGGTAATATGGATTTATTCTACTTTTTTATTCATCTAGGAATAGAGAAGTTAAATCCTGGAGGATTTCTTTCATTTATAAC
>JBHLNR010000245.1:0-4728 GCA_048941385.1 Promethearchaeota archaeon | reverse complement strand
AACAATTTTTCATTTTTTTTGAATGGACGGTATTTCACTTGACCTACATGCCGATGGCTTGGGCTTCTAAAGCCTAGCACACCTCTACCTTTCCGTTGTGCTAAAATCCGTTTTCCCATTTGCTTCACGATATTTTCTGGATAGAGTTTAAAATTATTCAAACTTTAAATTTTTTATTGTTTTCTATGAAGTTTAAGGATTGATAAAACTATAAATATTAATATGAGTAGAATATAAGAGAGTGGGGATTAGAGTCTATTATTTTTCAAAAGCTCATCGATATTATAGTTGAATGCAATGGGGATCTCTCTATTTATAAACTCACCTGCAATATTTTGAAGAAGTAATTTCTTAATTTCCTCAGGATCGGTTGTTTGTCCCAAAACCCAGCCTAATTTAACATAACCTACCTCTGGTAATAAGTTTCTTCCTGGAATCACACCAAGATTTTGTAATTCTCGTCCTGTTGAGTACACATTCATACCGACAAATCCATGAAGTGTCTGCGTAGTCATGAGAACTGTAATTCCCTCTTTTACAGCTCTTTCTATCGATTTATAGAGTGTGGTGGGTAGATGTCCTAATCCCGTTCCAGCAAAAACAATACCTTTATATCCTTTATCGACGTAGAAATCGATAACTTCATGATCAATTTCGGGGTATGAATATATGAGAGCAACTTTATTTTCAAAGTTAGTAACTGCTTTGGTATTCAAGTTAGATCTTCTCTTGTAATCTTGAGTAAACATTTTAATTTGTCTATTTCTTACCATTCCCAGAGGTATATTATCGATTGTTCGAAAGGTGTCTCTGACAGACGAATGCATTTTTCGAACCAGAGTCCCTCGATGGATTAGACCATAGTCATGTGAAGTAGATCCTAGCATTGTGACAACCACTTCTGCAATATCAGACCCGGCTACAACAGCAGCATTAATTAAGTTTAATGCAGCATCAGAAGAAGGTCTATCAGAACTTCTTTGGCTCCCTACCAACACAACGGGTATTGACAGATCCTTTAACATGAATGACAAAGCTGCGCTGGTAAAGGACATAGTATCTGTTCCATGTCCAATCATAATTCCTTTCACTCCTGAATTCGCAGCTTCTTCAATTTTTTTAGCTAATTGCTGCCAATATTCATGTTTCATATTTTCTGATAAGATTTCGAAAACCATTTCACATTCAAGATTGCAAATTTCTGCTAATTCTGGTACCGCACTGAAAAGTTCTCCAGGTGTAAAAGAAGGTATTACCGCACCAGTAGTATAGTCCAATCTTGAAGCAACAGTTCCACCAGTGCCTAACAGCATAACGTTAGGAAGTTTTTTATTTATAGGAAATGTCTTTTCTGGAATTTTATAAGTAGCTTCTCTTTTTCCAATTTTTTTTATTTCTTGTATCTCAGAAACGTTAATACCGATATTATAGTTATTTTCTAACTTGAGATTAATGAAATTAGGAGCGGAATATTCACTTCTTGGTAATACAATCCCTTCGTAATTAGTTTTGGATGTTTTAATTTGGATAATATCCCATATTTCTATCTTATTCTTTTCTAAGAGTTTTTTACCCTCTCCCTTGTAACCTTTTAACTTTTCACTCATTTATTTCAACTCAATTAATTTTTCTTTAATAGCAATTTCAAGTTCCTTAGAAACGATAGCACCATCAATTTTTCCCCTTACTCTTTTCATAATTTCTCCCATCAATGGTCCCTTTGCCCTCATCTCCTTTTCTTTTATCATTTTAGTATTAGAATTTACAATGTCAATTATCATTTTCTTTAAGTCATCTTCAGATATACTCTCAATTTTTAGTTTCTTTTTGATTTGCTTAATAGAGAGCCCTGGAGAATCTGCTTTGAAACTCAAAATTTCTTCAATCGCTTCTTTACTGATTTCTTTGTTTTTTAAAAGAGTAAATATTTCGAAAAAATCTTCATCAGAAATAATATCTATATTTTTACCCTCTCTTCTAAGCGCAGTAGTCGTTTCTAGGAGAGTGGTAAAAATTAATGATGGATTATCAGAAAAAATTTTTATTAAATCATCAAATAATTGGAGTTTTCCAGTAAAAATAAGATCCTTTATCAATCTTTCTTCTGTATTATATTTCTTAGAATACTTCTTTATAGTGATCCAAGGAATTTCGGGAAGATTTTCGCGTATATCTTGAATTTCTCTTTCGCTATTAAAAATTGCTTCTGTATCTGTATCAGGATATAATCTTGCACCCCCATGAAGTTCTCGCAAAAATTCTGTATTTCCATTTTCTAGAGCTCGTCTAGTCTCGGGAGGAACTCCATTATAAGCATATCTTATACGACTTACAATTATATTCATTGCTTTTTTTACTTCTTTTTCAGAGCCTAAAACTAGCACAAAACAATCATTTTCTTTAGATTTTAATGTCTTTTTGATTTTCTCAATATCGTCTTTGGAAAATTTGTATTTGTTTAGATCTTCATCTGAGTGAATTATTCCTTTTAGACCGGATATGACCTTTACCTTACTGCTTACTTCTGTTCCAAATCGATAGTCTTCCATTAATTCTTTTCCGAATATGTCCTTAAATCCACTAAAATTAATCCCATACAATTTTTTCCCTGATTTAATACCTTTACTAATAAAATTTGATTTAGTGGTTGCCAGAGTTTCAGATAAATCTACATAGTTTTCATTAACACTATTTTCGTCTAATTTTCTTTTCTCAAGCTCGGCTTTTATTTCAATAAGTTTTAATTGCCTTGAAATTTCATGATTGATTAGAAGTGGAATCCACCCTAACTTTTGCACCCCTTTTATTTCAATTCTCGTTCCGTCAGCAATACTTACGTTAATATCCTGTCTAATTGATCCAATTACTTTTTTTACTTTCGTAGACCATAATAGTAATCCAATCCTTTCTGCACTTTCTTGACATTCTTCAGGAGTATTAATATCTGGTTTAGTTGTAACCTCCACTAATGGAATTCCTAATCTATCTAACCGAAAGAAGTTTGTTTTATTTTCCGTTTTAATTTTTCTCGCAGCTTCCTCCTCTAGACTTAGGATATCTATTCCAATTTTTTTTCCATTTTCTAATTCAATATATCCATCGGTTCCAAGGATCATAGTACGTTGAAATCCACAGGGAACACTTCCATCTAAATAATTCTTACGACACACGTGCATTTCTTCAATTATATTTGCATTAAGAAGCATAGCGACTTGTAAGGCTACTTTTCTCGCTTCAGTATTACAGGAAAAAGGAGGTGTGTCGTCCAATTCGTACGTACATACCACGTCATTATAACCCTCGTATACAATTCCCATTCCTTTACCATATTCTGTTAACATTGCTTTATCGTAGGTTCCCATTTCACCTAAAACAGGCCTCATTTTTCGGCTTATTGTAAATTCTGGTTTACGTGTTCCTTGTAGTTTTGCAGGACATCTACAAAATAATTTTTCTTTAGTATCTAGTTGTTGGTGGATCTCTAAACCGCATATAAGTCCTAATGTTTCATAATCAAATTCTGCCATAGTTGGATCAAATCTAATTTTTAATTAAGATCTACAAGTACAATAACTAATCAAGTAATAAATTTTATAATTATTGTCAAAAAATGTTTGGGATATTATATTGTTTTCAACTACTTTAAATAATAGATATCTTCATTTTGAGAGATATTTGTATGTTTTGAAAGGTAACTAATTAACCATTTTCTATGGTCACTGATGTTTTGCAAGGTTGGTTCAATTTTAAATGATAAATCTTTTTCGTTGATGATTCTGATCCAATGTAGTTTCTGAAAAAATACCAAAATTTTCCATAAAAAGCTTTCTTTATCCCCAAATATCTTTAAATCATTCTCTACTGTTTTAATCCATTTATTAAACGTTTGCTTACTTTTGAAGTTTATAAAAAGCATGTTATCTTCAGCAAGTTTCATCCATAAATGTTTATCATCATTATCATCTAATACTCGGTTATAATTTATCATGAATTTTACATTTTCTTTTATGAGATCCATACGTTCTTTCCGAGCTAAATCCTTGTTGAATAAAAGCTCAGTCTCAATAAAATCCAACCTACAATAGATATCCTTAGGAGAATAAATAAAATCAGTTATCTTTACTCCTAAAATCCCAAACACAGCTGCAAAGAATTTGCAATTTTCAAAATGTAAATTCCTCTGCTTACCAATGAATTCCATAGTTGCGGTTGCCAAATTTTGCTTTTCATCAGGAAAAATTTCAAGTCTCATTTCTTTAGATATAGGAGAAGGATTTACTCGACTCCTAATTCTTTCAAATAATATCTGTAAATCCTCATAATTTTTTTCTCTAAAGTTTTTTTTAAGAAAATTCAGATAAGATATCAAGAATCTTGTAAAATAATTAAAGCTAAGCGAGGAATATCTATTATTTTCCGAAATCATTTCATATAGAGGTACAGTCGCCCTAAATGAGAAAGGTTCAAAGAAATCTTTTACTTCTTTATCTTCTACTCTCTCAAAATCGTCTAAAGTTTTGCCTTTACCAAACAATTCCATAATATTTTCTAATACATGATTATAAAAAGCTGATATACTTTTAAATCTCTCATCTTTAGGATCTTTCTTATTGTTTACATTTACATATCGGGCAATCCATTCTTTTAAAGAGGGGGATATGGATATAGTTTGTTGGGTCGTTTTCTTGTTGGAAAGGTATTTTTTTGAGGTCATAATTTTTGAATTTT
>JBHLNR010000244.1:0-4737 GCA_048941385.1 Promethearchaeota archaeon | reverse complement strand
GAGGTATAATAGCAATTTTGAATTAAAAAAGTGACATTTTTCATAGCCCATCCTTCAGATGCAGATAAAATTGAGATTGATTCTGAAACATTATATTGGTAATATTGAACATTAAAATTGTTTCTAATAAAGGATGCCTCAGCAATTACGTCTATAGTACCATTAAACGTTCCACTGATAACGAACTCAAAATTATTATCATTAGTTGGGCTTGTTTTATCCAGATCTATGGTGATTCCTGTCCAAATACCAAGATTATAATCCCATCCTAAATGATTTGAAGTATTAAATATACTATTTGTTCCATATGGATCTTGTATTGATAAATATATATCAGAGGCATTGACATTCCACGAGATATTATAGATATTGAAGGCAATTTGTGATAAATTCCAGTTAGTATTAATATTTGATAAAAAGAAGCTAAAGTTGTGATCAATACTTTGAAATATTGCTATTTCACTGGTAAAGCTTTCAGAAATCTCCCCATAAGCTTTTAGTGATAAATCAATATTATCTGACCAATAAACTGAGTTGATTGAATCATCGTTTTCCGATTGATTTAAGATTAAGTTATTTTTTAATATATTCAATTGGAGGAGTAACTCTTGAGGAATTGAATAGCCAGACTTTTGGGCTGAAATGAATATTAAATAAGTTGTATCACTATCTAATTCTTTTGTATTGATGAGTGAATAGTGAGTTCCCACGTAACCACTTTCAGTGCTCATAGTTCCAGATTGAATAAGATCTGCTCCTTTAAAGATTTTATAGGTCATTAAATCGCTATAAACAGGACCCAATAAATGTTCTGCTCCTACCGCTTTACTTACGTTAAATAACATCCTGAGTTTTAACTGGGAACCCCATTCCAGTGAAATATATTCAGTAGGGTTTAATGAGATGAGTTCGGTTTTATAATTTTCTAAGGAGATTTCAATATAGATATTATATTCATCTTTAGCTGATACGGTAAAATTAGCCATCGTCACTAAGGTCTGAGTAATACTACTCATATTAAACCCTCTTAAAGCTCCGAAAAATTCAAGCTGAATTGAGTAATTCCCATTTATTCCTGTTGAATTCAACCATCTTAATAATGCTTTTCCTTCGTTATCTGTAGTTAAATTCACGATGCTTTCTCCAGAAATATTGGCAGTTAAAATACATTTAACACCACTCACAGGCTGTTTCGTTATAAGAGTTTGCACAATAAAATCAATAGTGGTTAAACTCGCTTGTACGTAAATTGAAGCGTTTGGAGTAATGATATCCCCCAAGGCTACCTCAATAATACTCGGATTATAATTATTATCTTGATAATAAACAGTATAATTATATTCGTAAGGGGTGGTATTGACCCACCAAAATCGGGCATGACCATTAGCATCAATAGAACAATTTTGGAGTTCTTGAGAGCTGTTGCCAACGATAATCCAGCCAGAATTTAAATAAACTCCATCAATATCAAATACTTCAAAAAAATTCGAACCAACATTACAAATTAAGGTAACAATTTGAAATGATTGATTGATTAAAATAGCTTCAGACGTAGTATTTACTATTTCGACATAATTTCCGATATCTGACGTTATTGAAACTGTGAAATTGTATTCTGCTTGAATTAGATTTATTATTGATAATGTACCATTACTATCTGCTAGATTGCTTTGTATTAATTTTGTTTGATTGTATATTGAGACATTAGCAAAAGGTACCGAATTTCCAAATAAATCTACAGCATTAATTTGAATATTGCTATACATAATTCCAGTTACTCCCTGTTCTAATCCTATAGAATAAAAAACACTGGGATCATACTGGTTATAATATTCTGTTTTAATCCAGTCGTTAGAACGAGTTACATTTAAGACTCTGACTTCGTCTAATAAACCATCAAAATCATATGTAGGATTAGCACATTGAAATTCAATATTACCATTAATATCAAGGATAGTGCTTATATCTGTTCCTATCCCAACTTCAGTTCCATTTTTATAGATACGAATTAGATCATTCGTTCTATCGACTATTCCCACTATATAGACCCAAGTGTCAAATATTATATCAGCGCTAGGGCTACCAACGTTACTAGTTCCATCAGTAATATGAAAAGCTATCTTATCTCCTGTTGTTGGAGTCCCAAAACAATAACCACGGTCAAAAGTACTAGATGCTCCCTTATATAGAGGAATTTGTGGTGTTCCTGTACTAGTATCTATATTTATCCACATACTAACCATAAAGCTATCTAAACCAAAATCAAGGTGTCCATCAGCAGGATCTCCTACATTGAAAGTACCATCAGTCCCATAATTATATGCATTACCAATTTGACCACTAGACGGGCGTATCACTGTTCCAGTAGCTATACCATTTTCATTATAAGAAGTGGAATCAACGGTCACACCACTTGATTCTCCAAGATGCCATACTCCTTTATAGGAAGAACTCCACGCCCCTGTTGGATTTTGCCGAGATGTCATGGTAGAATTCCCATAATACATACGAATAAATGTATCTAAAGAACATGAAAGTTCAGGAATCCGAATCCAAACCATCAACTGTGCGTGTGTTCCATTATAATTCTGATTGAATAATTCTATTTCATGATCCAGCCATGTTGTACCAAAGGAAAAAGCAATATCATCTCCATCAGTTTGAGTATCATAACGTAAATCTTCATCAAAAATCGAGATAAGTAATGGAAAATTAGTATGACTACCCTCCCCTGAAACTCTACGATGATCTATTTGAATCATTTTAAAATATTTGAAAATTTCATCATTCGAAGGTTTTTCATCTAAAACTTGTGTGGAATTTGTGATGGTATAAAAATTATTTGGATTATTTTGATTAGTATATTCTGTAAGTATCCAATCACTTGATCGTCCAACATTAGATATTCGAACTTCATCGATTTGACCCTCCCATTCAGCACTCCAAGCTTTATCTTGTGGTTGATCACCATGTCCTATCCAGAAATCTTTTTCAGATGATGAGGGCTCAATAGCATTTGTCTTTACTAGCACATTAGGATCCTGAACCCCATCGACAAAAATTTTCATTATGGATCCATTATAAGTAGCAACAACATGATGCCAAGTTCCAGCAGTAACATCATTGGCTCCTACTAACTGATGCGTATCACCAGGTAAACTAAAAACTGGTTTAATCACATTGCCTCCTCCATAATTAATAAACATACTATATCCATCATACCATCCTTTATGATTCATGATTCCATATACATGGTAGTCGGGAGTAATATCATGTTGAATCCAAGCTTGCAAAGTTATTCCATATCCATCAAGATCCCAGAGGGAATTATTACCGCAATCAATCAGATCGTAATATCCATCGAGATTATTGAAATCCTGTGCATTACCAATCTTACCAGTCACTTGAGTAGGAATATAGGAAGAGTTCCCCTCTCCACCTTGACCATGATTGTCATAACGGCTACTATCAAAATATTCATTTAAAACTCCTGTTCCCGATTCTTTAAGATGCCAGATTCCAAGGAAATTTGAATCCCAAACGCCATTAGGATTTTCTTGGCGATTCATGGTTGAATTTCCAAAATACATTCTGATAATAGTATCTTCCAAAGGTGAAAGAGTTGGAATCCTAACCCAGGTGATTAATTGAGCATGAGTAGAGTTATAGGTTTGATTAAAAAGCTCTATTTCATAGAATAACCATGATGTCCCATTATTAAATGCAATATCATTTCCATTTGGTTGTACCTTATCATGTAAATCAGAATCAAATAGAGAAATAAGAATTGGAAAGTTGATAAGATTGTTTGTTCCAGATACTTTTGTATGATCGATTATTATTTCCTTAAAGTATTGGAAATCAAATATAGAGGGGATATAAACACTATTTGCAATCCCTATAGAGTAAAAATTATCTGGATCATTTTGATTTGTGTATTCTGTTTTAATCCATTCGATCGATAGATCTGTTTTTAGAACTCTAAACTCCGAGATTGCCCCTGCACCCCAAAATCTTGTTCCATAATCGGATGCTATACTTAAGCTATTCCAATCAGAGTGTGGGTATTGAAGATCAGTCGGTTCATACTTTGAACCATCTACGGTACCGTTAAGATAAAGGGTTGTCGTCGTAATTGGTATTGAGAATCTAAATGCATAATGAAACCAAGTATCAGCAGCCCAAACATTTTTAGTTCCATCGCAAGAATCACTATCATCCTCTTGTGTTGCAACACTACCAATAGCACTACCATCATAAAATCTCAGTCTTGGCATGTTGTTACTATATAGGGGTGTATTGCCACTAAAAAGATACATATGCGCTCCACCAACTGTATATTCAGCGTCAAATTTGAACCAAGTTTCAAAAGTAAATCCATCAGTTGGACCTGAAAAAGAACCAATACTAAGATAATCATCGATTCCATCAAAAGCTATTGCAGTTCCGGCTTTTCCATTATATATTCGTTGATCAGAAGCGAAACCGTAAGTACTTAAATCATTATTATTAGACGTACTATCTAAGATATTGGAAGAGGATGGATCTTGATTCATATGCCAGACAGCTTCAAAATTACTATTCCACACACCTGAAGGATTTTCTCGGGATTCGATAAAAGAATTTCCATAATACATCCTAATAACAGTATCTTTATATACAGAAAGAACAGGGACTCGAACCCAAGCAACCAATTGAGCATGAGTACTGTTATAATTTTGATTAAATAATTCAATC
>JBHLNR010000054.1:6307-20434 GCA_048941385.1 Promethearchaeota archaeon | reverse complement strand
TATCACACCACCCGTTAAATATTCTCTATCTATGTTGGAAATGGCTCTTACTGAGATATTAAGCTGTTCATTAAAAGCTGTTTGTACCCCAGTGTTTTCACTTTTTTCAACAGAATTAATAAAAACTGACAAGTTTACTGATTGCTTAACAATATCAAATTGATATTTGTAATATTGGGGTTCATAACCTGTTGCAGAAAAATTAATCCTAAGTTCATAAGTACCAACTGTATCT
The DNA here is from genome assembly GCA_048941385.1 of Promethearchaeota archaeon. GTDB lineage: Archaea > Asgardarchaeota > Lokiarchaeia > Sigyniarchaeales > SOKP01 > Loki-b32. Next base: position 20,199 of record JBHLNR010000054.1, on the reverse strand, counting down.
ATGAAAAGTGTACTAAATTCAATACCATATACTCCTCCACCTTCATCATCAATAGAATATAAGGAACTATTGCTTATACTAATATTTACTAATGCTCCTTCTATTCCTATCTCTGCGTAGTTTGTATATTTAAATCTGATCGTGCTATTAGCATGTAGTTCAATATCTTCTTCAGATTCGAGAACTTGTAAATTGGTAGTTTCTCCTAAATTGATTTCAAGAGTTATATTGCATTCAAAAAAGCCAGTTTTATTAGATTTTATTATAATATTATGTAGTCCCAGTGTAAGTAGGTCTTCAGTATCTAGAAGTGTTTCGTAAATCCCTAATCCTAATTCAGTGAAAAACCGTGTTCCATCAGTCCAATTATAGGAAATTTCTGAATCTGGAATTGTTAAATTATTTTCAGAATCCTCTAAAAGAATTTGTACATAAATAAGATCACCTACAGTCCCTTCTGTTCTTAGATCTAATTCTGCATCATCAGGTTTTAATAATGTTAATGAACTATGATGATTTAATATAAATTCAGATTTAACTCCGCCTATAGCTGTCCCATTACTCCAGAAAATCGTATAGTTATATTGACCCCCTATTGAATTCAAAGCAGTAAAAGTAATATCTGAGAATACAACTGTACCATTAGAGAGAGGATTTGTACTTTCTTCATACCAAATCAAACCACTGGGATCATAGATGGTTAAGTTTGCCAATGTTAATGCTAAATTTGGAGGTATCTCATTACTATTATTTATTTGAGTTCTAATTTTAGTAGTTTCACCAGTACTGAATGTAGGGTGACCCCATTGACCCAGTTTAAACATTTGAGTATTAATATTTTCAATATAATTGGGTGATGTAGCAGAAAATGTCCACCATCCTGGAAATAGAGCATAGGATTTATTAACTTTTAAAGTAGAATCTCCAAATTTCCCTAATTCAAATGGTATATTTTGTAGAGTTGAATCTTTTACAAAAAGAAAATCCCATTCCTTTGGTTTCCCTATTGTAAACTCCATATCTGAATATTCTGAGGGAACGTAAAAATTATGTAAAAACTCCCAATAAATACTACCATTATTTAATATTTGGTATTTAACTCCTTCTGTGCCTTGTTGGTTTATCATTGAACTCCCATTTCGATAACCATAAACTGTCGTATTCATATCAAAAGTAAGAAATGGCGATGTACTATTTAACGTGATGGTTATTGGATTAGAATCCCAGAACCCTAAGAGAGTTTTATTTGAATGACCCCATACATTCTCATCATTTAGATTTTCATCATCAATTCTTAAATTTATACCATTCTGAGTTGAATTTGCTTCAGTAGTAACAACAAGAGAAACATTATCGAAATAGATTATATTCATTAATCCTTCATTAGATACACCTGTATAAGTATAACCTGCTCCAACCTTAAAGCCCAATGAAATATTGAACTGTTGTTGATAAACATTTTCTTCAAAAATTGCAGTTAGATTATCCCAAGCATCTGTATAAAGTTTACCCGAACTCAACCATTTTCTCTTCCCTAATTCTGTGATATCTAGCATTCCTTTAGAAAAGATTTTTTGATCGTTTAATTCTACATAGAGATAATGATCATTTGTAGGAAGTGCGTATTGACAGTAATATTCAAAACTTAGATAAGCTTCAACAACAGGACCACTTGGGATATCAAAATCTTGATGAATTTCTGAAAAAGCATCGGTTTCATATGAAAATTCTTCGGGAAAATCGGGATCAAACTCACCATATAAAGCTACATACATTGCTGTAGAATTGCCTACATTAGCAGTACCGTGATCATTAAAACCATTGGTAACTTCTAGATAATTGAATTGCCACTCTGCAGAATTGATGTTAAAATTAGAACTAGAATTGACAAACTCGTAATAATCAACCTCATAACCATAATCATTTATTGTCCCATCTGACTCAAAAAAAAGCCTTATAGTATCTCCATGAACCCACGGGGAATAAAAATCAGTATCTCCACTTGAATTTACATAATACATATCATTAGAGCCATTACTAATATACATATAATCATAATCTAGTTCAAATTGAACTTTAAAAAAGTGAACTCGAATATATAAGGCATTACTCACAAAAATTTCATGATCAGGAGTAGGATTGTTCCAATTTTTATTCTGACCGTTTGGATAAGGATGTTCTGTACTCCAATTTCCGTATACTCTATATATCGTAGGTGATTGAAATCCAGAATTATTTATCCAATTTCGCTTATCTTGAATATTTCTTATTGAAGTTTCTATTTTCGATGCTTTCCAACCATGAATATCATCTAAATAATAATTAATATTCAATAATTCTTGATTTTCTAAGGATATATGTTGGTTATTCTTAAAAAGATTTCCATTATCTGTAATGTTAATCGACTGTTCAGTTCCTTCGAACAGTATTGGATTTCCATTAGAAATCTTCAAATTTTCGGTAAAGATGTTCTTCTCATTCTTTAAATCATCATTTTTTCTATCATCAAGCTTAGAATTGTATAGAAAAGTTGTATTTGTAATTAAAACGAGGCTAAGGATAGATGTAATTATAATTATACTCTTTAATTTCTTTATAAATTTAGAATTTATTGTATTCTTATACATAAATATCCCTTATAACTATAGAAATAACCTATAACTCTATATTATAGAAGTGAAATTTCATAAATTTAAATGAATGTTTAAAGATTTTTGAAAACGTTTATCTTAAAACTTAAACTAAATAATTATTAAATTAAGTAGCACGTTTATATATACAAATAAGATTAAAATTTAGAGTATCTCCTCTTTTTTAAAACAAAATCAGAATTTATCTTTAATTAGGTAAAAATTCTTCTCTTAAATCCCCAATCAAAGATTCTCTATCTTTTCTAGAAATGCGATTGATATTCACTCCACGATTATTATATGTATCTGGAGGGATATCTTCGAAAAGAGTTAACATCAAGATAAGAGCATTAGTTACTAAAGCTCGATTTTTTGCTTTATCTAATAATTTCATTATTTCTATTAAGGACTGGCTTTTCCAAATCTCAGTTTCTTCTCGACTAACTTTCTCTGTCTGGAAATATTCAATTATTTTTAGATAGCAATCTAACTCAAATTCTTCTGTATTGTTGTTGATTTTCATCTTTTTTTGGGTTACCAATCCTTTCCTATTTATATAGACTTAAAACATTCATTTAAGTCCGCTTATTTCATGAATTTTTTGTTATAATAATCCTCACAATTTTATGCAATCCTATAATTACCACTCGTTTATAGGGTGTACAACTGTGAATTTATAGAGTATAATTTGTGTGTAAAATTTCCTTAATTTTTAGATAATTAATTTTTGTGCTATTTTATTTTATATTATAATATATAGGTATTATTTTATTGTGGAAAATTAAGGTTTGACTTATTTTATGTAATAATTTGAAATAAAAGTAATGAATAATTTTTAAGAGAAATGAGAGAATTATTAGATACGGTAAATGGTTTAAAAGAAAGTGAAATTAGCCAAGAAGTAAAAAACAGAATAGACGAATTTTTCAAATTTAAGAATAAATCCATGACGGAAATATTCAGAGAGCTCTGTTTTTGCATTTTGACAGCCAACTGTAACGCTGAAAAATGTATTGAAGTTCAAGAAATGGTTGGGAATGGATTTCATGAATTAGATGAATCCAGTCTCTCTCAACAATTAAAAAACTTAGGTTATCGTTTCCCAAATATTAGAGCAAAATATATCATAGAAGCTAGGGATTTCCAAGAACAATTATTTGAGAAAATTAATTCTGTTCCAGATCTTATCGAAATGAGAGAATGGCTAGTTAAAAATATTAAAGGGCTTGGATATAAAGAAGCTAGTCACTTTCTAAGAAATATTGGTTTTTTTGAACTCGCTATAATAGATTTTCATATTTTAGATCTTTTAATAAGATTTAGTATAATTGAAAAACCAAAATCGTTATCAAAAACAAGATACTTAGAAATAGAAAAAATATTAAAAGAAATTGCTAAAGAATTAAACTTAAATCTCGCAGAACTTGATCTTTATATGTGGTATATGGAAACAGGTAAAATTCTTAAATAAGATTCATAAAAAAAATTAATGATAAGGGTGGGGTGTATACACAATTACTAATTTTAATGGAATAACGGTTGTTTTCCTGTCTCGTGTATCACATGTACTTCTGATAAGGTTAATGAAATCATTTTCCTTTACAGTACTGTGAATATACGTGTTAGTCTATATACACCCCATTTTTATACGGAATGATACTCTGACACTACAGAAAAAGATAAGACATAAGTGTATATAAAATTTTGCTTTATTTTTTTTCAGAAGGAATAAAATGTGCTTAAAATGTATTTCTCATCCTATTTTAGGAAGTCTCATCTCCTTTTTTGATTTTGATTCATCCCAATGTTTTTCTTTATACCATAAATAGATTCCAAGACAAATCATAAAGATAGAGAAACATAAATAAAAAATCCAAAATGAAAGTCCTGCTATATACATTTCATAATTCGTAATTTTTTGAGTCAAGCCTACATAAATTATACCAATTAAAGCAAGAATTGAACTTGCTATACCACATGTTAAATCAAAATATATTTGTTGTCTTTCCTTTTTATCTCGCTTCTCTTGAGTTGTTAATGGCATTTTTCATTGGCTTTTATTGGATTTTAATAAAGAGTTTTGATCTTACTAAATTTGTCTAATAAAGTAATTATCCATTTAGAAGTCGCTAATTAAGATAAGTAAGTACGTAATTTATATAATTTTATTTTCCCTAAAGAAAAAACCAATTTGGAAGGATTTAGTCTTCTTGAATAAGAATTTCTTAAAAAAAATTGAATAAAATTGAAATGTATTTCTTATCCTATTCTTGGAGGTTTTAAATCTTTTCTTGATTTTGATTCATCCCAATGCTTCTCTTTATACCATAAATAGATTCCCAGACAAATCAAAAAAATTGAAAAACATAAATAAAAAATCCAAAATGAAGCCCCAATAATAAACATCTTAAGATCTCTTATTCCTTGTGTTATTAAAACGTAAACTATACCGGATAATGCTATTATTGAAGAAACACTCCCACAGATCAAATCAAAATATAAACTTTTTCTTTCCCGTTTTATTTTGTCGTCATTTACAGGCATATTCTTCATATCATGGCTCTACTTAATAAAATCTTCAAGAATATTATACACTATATCCAGAATTTCCTTATTCGGTAAAAATGTAAATCTAACATGATTCTTACCATAATCACCAAATCCAGAACCATAAACAGTACAAATTCCTGTTGATTTTAATAAGTCAATTACAAACTCCTTATCGTCATTCCATCTTTTTAGCTCATTAAAATTAAATTTTGGGAATAAATAAAATGCCCCATTAGGTTTTACACATGAAATTCCCTCGATTTTCCGCAATCGTTCATATGAATAATCTCTTCTTTCTTTTAATTTGATAACCATCTCTTTAGTATGAGTCCCGGGATTTTTTAGAATCTCAACAGCAGCATATTGGGCTATTGAACTAGCTGAAAGTCGGGCTCTAGCTAATTTTGCTATTCCTTCTTTTAATTCTTTTAACTTATTCTCAGGATCATGATAATACATATAACCTAGACGCCAACCGGTAGCTAAATGAGACTTTGAAAAACCATTCAACCCAATTACGGGAACATCTTTACTGAGACTCGCGGGGCAAGTAAAAGGTTTATCGTATGTAATTTCGTCATATATTTCATCTGATAAAATAGGTAAGTCATATTCCCCAGCAATATCTATAATCTCCTTTACTTTTTTTTCACTAAACATTACACCAGTAGGATTATTAGGAGAGCAAATCAAGATTGCTTGCGTTTTTTTGGTTATTTTTTTCCGTAAATCATCAAGATTAGGCTCCCAATCATTTTCTTCATCTAATTCATATTCTACAGGAATCCCTTCAAAGAATTTAGCATAATTTATATAAAGTGGGTAACTTGGGCCTGGAATCAACAACTCTTTTTTATTTTCTATTGTGGCTGCGATTAAAAAGAAAATAGCTTCAGTAACTCCTGTTGTTACAATAATATCATCTGGATTTACATTGACACCATATTTAGTAATTAATGATTTACTTAGTTCTGTTCTAAGTTCTGGAGCGCCCAAAGAATCAACATAAAAATTCTTGCCTCCAAAGGAAGCGTCTGCTAAAGCTTGGGAAATGTATTGGGGTGTTTTGAAATCATATATTACTGGATCTCCGATATTTAGATGATATATCTTTTTGCCACTTTTAGCTACTTGATTAGCTACAGCAGCTATTTCGCGAATTGCGTAGGAAATCTCTTTTATCCTTTGTGAAACATCCATCTTTAACTCACGCATTGAAATGAATTTATCGAGAAAATTATTTGGTAATTGTGAAGCAAAATTTAAGAATTTTTTTTAAATTAAGAAATTGGGAGAGGTTTCCCTCAACGAAACCTATAAAAGATAAACTATGATTTCAAGAAAAGAAAAAACTGTTGAAATTTAAAATATAGGTTTAAAAAAAGATATGTTCCTCATAGTTATAGTAATAAACTCCAATCTATTTCTTTTTCAATTAAGTTTAATACTTTTTCCATTTCATCTTCTTGAATTCCTGGTTTTAATCGTTCTAAGTTTCGCATTGTTGTATAAGTATCAGATGGACTCAGAATAATCGGAATGCCCTTATTATTTGCAGCAGTAATTACACCCATGTCTGGTTGGATAAAACCTGTCAGAATTAATGTTGAAACATTTTGATCTAATGCTGTCATTGCCAGATCAGTCCGATCACCTCCAGTTATAAAAGCTGCTCGTTTAACTTGGCGTAAATATTTTAATGCACTTTGTGCATTCATAGCACCGATAAGAAATGTCTCAACAAGATTGTTTAATCCTCCAGATGCTTGTTCATTAATTAATTCTCCTCCTATTTGTTCTTGAATCTCATTTACTCGAGGAGAAAATAGCTCAATACTTTTTTCAATAATCCCTAATAAAGGAATATTATATTTAGTAATATGACCTTCTGAGAGCTCTTTTATTCTAGCTATATAATCAAAATCAATTTTATTAAACAGAATCCCTAACATGTTCATATTTCGGTATTCAAAATAGTTTTTTGTAAAAAAGAAGTCGTCTATACACCGATCTGAGGATTCTATAGAAACATAAATTAATTCATGTATTCCTAAAGTTTGTGCTATACTCACATCATCAATTCCGACTCTTACAAATTTTCTAATACTTGGATTCCCTTCAATGACAACATAGTCTACATTTTTTGAAATATTATCGTAAGCATTTTTAATCCTCTGCAAATATTCCTCCTTTTTGCTAGCGTCAACCAAATCAATATAATATGCATCTGGAATTGATACTGGAGAAACATAATCATAAGGATGGTTTGTTTTATATACAGTATTTAAAATAAAACCCACATCTGGATCTGCTTTATTAGTAAAGGCAGCTTTAGGTACTCCAATTGGTTTAAAATAAGCAAACTTTTTTTTCTCTTTTTTTAATTTCTGTATGAATCCAATTGAGAGAAAACTTTTTCCTGCACGTTCTCTCAAGGAACTCAAATAAAAGTTTTTTACCATTTTGTTCACTTTTTATACGTAATTAGTTTTAATTTTAATATATTATTAATTAATTTTTATCTACTAATTGTAATTTTAATATCAACAGCACTATAGCCTTTAATGAAAGCTAATAGAGGATTTATATCAAGCTCAACAATTTCAGGAAAATCATTAACAAGCTGAGAAAGACGTAAAAGAACATCGATTATCGCTTCGATATCAGAGGAGGATTCACCTCTAACTCCATGAAGAAGACTGTAGATTTTTGTTCTTTCAATTAATCTCTTTGCATCTATTTGAGTAAATTTATATGATAGCGCAAATGCTACATCCTGCATGAAATTTGCATATATACCTCCTGTTCCAAACATTAACAGTGGTCCAAACTGAGGATCCTTTGACATTCCGATAATAATTTCATTTACTTTTGGTTCTTTTTTAAAATCAATCATTTCTTGAACTTCTACTCCATATATTTTAGCATTTTGTGGACCGAATTTTTTTGCACTATTTACAATTTGTATGTAAGCTTCAAATGCATCTTGTTCTGTTTCAATGTTTAATAAAATTCCTCCAACATCAGTTTTGTGAATAATATGAGGGCTTACAATTTTCAAAACACACTTTCCAATTTCAGATTGTAATTGCATTGCTTGTTTGGGAGTTTGCGCTAGCCTTGATTTAGGTGATTTTATCCCATAGCAATCAAAAACTTCACTAGTTTCATAACTTAATAAAACTGTTCTCTGATCTTCTCTGACATTCGAAAATATTTCTTTAACTCTTCCTTTTTTCACTTTAAACTTTCCTGTTTCTAATTCTCCTAATAGTGTACTGTTTAAATATTCTCGTCTTTTTACGAGTGTTTTTAAAGAATGAGCCGCTCTATCCGGAAAGTGATAACAAGGGATATGATTTTGTTTCAGATACTCCCTTCCTTCTAAGATAGTTTTTCCTCCTATAAATGAACATACAATTGGCTTTTCAGCTAAATAGTTAGCTGAGACATTATGAATTATACGAGCTACCTTTGATGGATTTGTTTGAGCCTGTGGAGTAACGATAATTAAAGCACCGTCGGTTGTGATATCATTTGAATTTGTGTTACTATTTAACCCAAAAACTGTTTTTATTGTAAATTCATACCTATCAGGGGTAGCATCCCCTACGATGTCAATCGGATTGAAAATTGATGCTTCCAGAGGTAACTTTTCTCTTAATGCATGAAGAATTGGTTCTGAAAATCCTGCAAACTTTAACTTTTCTCTTTCAAAAGCATCAGTGGCTACAATCCCGGGGCCTCCTGCATTGGTTATTATCGCAAATGAATTTTTTTTAGGAACCGGTTGATATAAGAAAACTTCTCCATAATCAAAAAGATCCTCTATAGATTTCGCCCTAATCACACCACATTTATCAAAAGCTAAATCATAGGCAATATCCGCTCCTGCTAATGCGCCGGTATGACTTGATGCTGCCCTTGCTCCTGCTTCACTCACTCCTGATTTTAAAATAATAATAGGTTTATTTCTTGTCGCTTTGGGTAAAATTTCAAGGAATCTATCTCCGTCTTTTATACTCTCTAAATAGCAAAGTATAACCTTGGTATTTTCATCATCAGCTAAATATTCAATGAAATCTACAGCTCCTAAGTCAGCTTTATTACCAAGACTGATGTTACAAGAGAAACCAAAAGCTTGTGTCATACTATAATCCATCATCCCGGTGAGCATAGCACCTGATTGAGAAATCATAGCAATCTCTCCCCTTTTAGGAGTTTCTGCTGCAAAAGAACCGTTATAGTTAAGCCCAATAAATCCTAAACAATTTGGACCTAAAATTCTCATTTTATATTTTTTCCCAATTCTGATGAGTTCCTCTTCTCTTTCTACGCCTTCCCCTCCAACTTCTTTAAAACCAGCAGAGATAATTATTAAACCTTTTACCCCCTTTTTACCACATTCTTCTGCTGCTTTATTTACAAGCCTTCCTGGAATAACAAAAATAGCTATATCAATATCTTCTTCTACGTCTAAAATGCTTTTATAACATGTAATATCAGAAATCTCCTTGGCTTTAGGATTAATAGGAAAAATTTTCCCTGCAAAAGTGTTTTTAATATTGTTAGTCACTGTATTTCCGACTTTACCTGGAGTATCACTAGCACCTATTATTGCAATAGTCTTAGGTTCAAAGAAAAATGAGATATCGTTGGTAGCCATTTTAGTATCCATGAATTGTTAATTTTAAAATGGTGTATAAAAATCTATAATTGTAATTCCTTTTAAAGTTTACACAGATGCATAACAAACATGTCTAATACTTATTAGAAAGAGAAGAATCTATTTTGAGATTTTTTTTAGTAAGTATAGAAAAAAAAAAAATAAATATATTTAATATTTAAAGTGATGTCTTTCTCTGAAAGATCTTAACTCCTAAATAGATAAATGTGGAAGTGCATGCTAAGATTATTAGCAATCCGCTCCAAATAGGAAAGATAGATGCTTCAGAAGTAGGTAGAATTATATTACCACTATATAACAATTCTGTAAAGAAATCTCCGATAACTGTTAATTGTAGATAAACTTGTTTAACCCAATACTGTGGAGTAAAGAATACACCCGCATTATCCAGAGGAAAGAATGAACCTGAAACAAACATTAAAGCCATATGAGATAGCATAGCTATTCCATTTGCTCCTTCAGGTGTATTAAGAAAACTCGCAATAATAAGCCCCAATCCAATTGCTCCAATGCCATAAATCATAGCAATCAAATATCCAAGGGGTAGCATTGCGAGCTCAATATGAGCTCCTAATAATCCGTATCCAAATATGAATAATAAAATAATTTGTAAATTCATAAAAATGGTCTCAGATATAACTGCTCCTAAAAATACATTTCCACGACTTACAGGCATTGAATCTATACGTTCTAATGTTCCATCGACTTTACTCATAGAGAACATAACCGCACTAGTAACTGATGCCATACCTATGGTATATACTACGATTCCAGGAAATTCTACATCAAATACATCCAATCCATTTATCATAACAGTTTCTTCACCGCTAAAGGCTAATTTGTAAACAAGTAACATCATAATAGGGAATGCAACAGTCCAAAACATCGAACCTAAGTTCTTAAGCTTCTCCTTTACGTTCTTTTTAGCAATATACCATGCTTTTACATCGATTGAATACATTAATCACGCAACCCCCTACCAGTTAATTTTAAGAATATATCTTCAAGAGAATCTTCCCTAAAATGTAGAGATTTAAATGAATCTATTCGTTTTAAAATTTCACCTTTGAAAATCTCAATTCCTCCAGAGAATGAAATAACTAACTTGTTATTCTCCAATTCAGTAATGCTTTTTACATTACCTATTTGTTCAAGTTTGTGTTTTGCATGAGTAAGTGCTTTATTTGTAGAAAAACTAAATTCAAGAATATTACCGTTGCTTGAGCCACTTTTTAATTCATCTAGGGTTCCATAGGCAATAATCTTACCCTGATCCATGATTGCGATATGATCACTTAATGCATCTGCTTCTATCATATCATGCGTAGTAAGGATAATTGTCATTCCAGTATTTTTAAGTTCCTTGATAAAATCCCATACAAGCCGTCTAGCTTGAGGATCTAAACCAGCTGATGGTTCATCAAGAAATAGAATTTGTGGTTGATGAATAAGGCTCATTACAAGATTTAAACGTCGTTTCATTCCTCCAGAAAACGATTTTGCAGGTTTCTTACGTCCTGCTATATTCATTTTTTCTAGTAAATATTTCGAGCGTTTTCTCAGTTCAGCAGTATCCATTCCATGCATTCGACCAACAAATTCTACATTATCTTCAGCTGTTAAGGCGTTAAAAACAACATTTTCTTGAGGGCATACTCCAATAAGCGGTTTAATTTTGTTTTTTTCTTTTATAAGGCTATAATCTGAGATTCTTGCATTTCCACTAGTGGGTTTTAATACAGTTGTAAGCATTCTAATTGTGGTAGATTTTCCTGCTCCATTAGGACCTAGTAGTGAAAATAACTCTCCTCTACGAATTTTAAAACTGATACTATCAACTGCATTAATATCATCAAACGATTTTTCTAAATCCTGAACTTCGATAATAATATCAGTTGAGTGTGCATTTTCATAGAGTTGATTAGAATCCGAATATATTTTTTGTGCTTCTTCTTTAATTGATACATTCATAATTATATACAAAACCAGGTAATATAAGTTTCTTTTATAGACCAATTTTTGTTAAAAACAAACCAAACGAAGAGCGTAGAAAAGCACAATGATTATAAGTATTTGAACCTTTTTTGTTGTATGACTAAAATTGAAATGATTACAAACAAAGGTATAATTCATTTAAATCTCTTTGATGAGGATGCGCCGATAACCGTGGCTAGTTTTTTATTTTTAGCCAAGCAAGGTTATTATAATGGGTTAAAATTCCATAGAGTTATTCAAGATTTCATGATACAAGGGGGATGCCCTTTAGGGAGTGGAACCGGAGGACCAAGGCAGAAAGGAATTGCTTCATTCCCATTTCAAGGAAAAAATATAACTTACCCTTTTATAGATGAATTTCAATCTGGCAGGAAATTTAATAAACCTGGGATTTTAGCAATGGCGAATGCTGGAAAAAATACTAATGGTTCTCAATTCTTTATCACACACGTTCCAACTCCGCATCTGAATAATAATCATACGATTTTTGGAGAGGTTGTAGATCCTGTTAATGATCAAAGAGTTGTCAACTCAATTGTTCAGGGAGATACAATAAAGGAAATCAAGATAATATAATTTTAAAATCTAACAATAATCCTTTAATTTTTTTTACAAGAATAGTACTCTTTTTGACTTATGTCCTATTAAGGATACTAAAAATTTATAGCATTGAACAACATTAATATATTTGAAAGAACTAAATTTCTAATTAAACTTATTTCATTAGATGCTAAAAATATGGATGAAGATCTAAAGAACTTAATTGATACTGTTGAATTAGAGGCCAAGACAAGAGCTCAGTTGGAAGCTCAAATCAAATCTATGAAAGAAGAGATAAATCGTTTAAAATTTACAATAAAAGAACAACATTTATTAATTGAAGAACAAGGAGATCAAATTAGTTTTGCACAAAGTGATTTACCAAGTGAAATCAATATTTTAAAGGATATGATCACGTCTCAAAGAAAAGATTTAGTAAAAAGAGATGAAAATATTGAGAGATTAAACCAAAAAATTGATGAATTAACTATTCAAATTGAAAAATCAAAAGATGGTGTTTTTGTATTTCAAGACGACGATATATATGAAGCTCAAGAGCTAATCTTGAAATTATCCCAAGAAAGCGAAGATTATAGAAATGAAATAGAGAATTTACAAAATCAAATAAGCACACTAGAAGATGAAAGAAATAACCTAATGGAAACAAGCCAAGCTCAAACTGAAGAGAACGTAGAATTAATAAACATTAAGCGACTTAATTTTCAATTGATGGAACAAAATGGCTTACTTCGTGTTGAAATAGAATCATTAAAAGCAAAATTAAATGAAAAAATCCAAGAAACAAGCTCAGAACAATTAGAATCTGCAAATGAGAAGATTAAGGAATTAACCTCAGAAATTGAATCTCTTAAAACGCAAATTCAAGAACAAAATAGAGAAGAAACCTCAGCAGAATTGGAATTAGCACAAAAAAGAATTGAAGATTTGGTTTCAGAAATAGAAGATTATGATGCCCAGTTAACATTCTTGCAAAAAGAACTCGAGAAATCTAATGAAGTTCCAATAATTCCTACAGAAGAGGCATTAAAGTTTGCAGAGTTAAGAGAAGAATATGATCAATTAAAATCAGAGTTGTTAAGGATCCAGCAAGAAAATGAAGAACTAAATAAATTAATGTTAGATTCCAATGCTCAATTGGATGTCTTACAAGAAGAACTCAAGAAATCTATAGAAGTACCAATAATTCCTACAGAAGAGGCATTAAAGTTTGCAGAGTTAAGAGAAGAATATGATCAATTAAAATCAGAGTTGTTAAGGATCCAGCAAGAAAATGAAGAACTAAATAAATTAATGTTGGATTCCAATGCTCAATTGGAAGTCTTACAAGAAGAACTCAAGAAATCTAATGAAGTTCCGATTATCTCCAATGAAGGTGCATTGAGATTTGCAGAATTAAGAGAAGAATATGATCAATTAAAATCAGAGTTGTTAAGGATCCAGCAAGAAAATGAAGAACTAAATAAATTAAT
>JBHLNR010000054.1:0-6207 GCA_048941385.1 Promethearchaeota archaeon | reverse complement strand
TTAAGAGAAGAATATGATCAATTAAAATCAGAGTTGTTAAGGATCCAGCAAGAAAATGAAGAACTAAATAAATTAATGTTGGATTCCAATGCTCAATTGGAAGTCTTACAAGAAGAACTCAAGAAATCTAATGAAGTTCCAATTATCTCCAATGAAGGAGCATTGAGATTTGCAGAATTAAGAGAAGATTATGAACAATTGAAATTAGAACTGTTAGAATATCAAGAGAAAAATGAGCATCTGAACAAAAAGTTAATAGAAATAGAATCGAATCAAGGAAGAATCAAAGAGATAGATAGCTCAACATCCACCATTGCTTACGATTTCCCGAACCACTTCCAGTTTTCTCTCTTTAAAAGAATGTACAAGCTTTTAGATGATAATAATAAAGAAATAGTAATAAACACTCTGATTAATGACTTAGGTAGTAATAATAATGATATTAAGAGAAATGCTATTAGAATTTTAAGTGAAATAAAAGATAAAAAAATATATCAAGCATTTCTAAAATTAATCCACGATGAGGATTGGTTAATTAGATATAATCTTATTAAAGCTCTAAGTAAATTTGATTTTGAAACTGAAGAATTCAAAGAGTTATTAAAAAAACTATCAAAAGATTTAGATGTTGACGTTCGAGAACTTGCTATTAAAATGCTTAATGAAATTTCTAAATAATTCTTAAATCATATTCTGGTTTAAGTTTTGATCTTATCTTTTTCACTTCTCCTTTTGAAAGGTGATCTGCTAAAAAAAGTGGTTCTGGTTGCCTGTGATCTAAAGATGTAGCTAAACAAATTGCTATAGCAATATCAATTGTTATTTTATAACCTACACTTATAAAGACTGGTTTAGATCGATCATTCAAACACACAGCATACCCTAATAACTTGTTTTGATTAACATTTATTTCTGATTTTGTCTTTATTGCCCATATAGGAACCCTATTACCTTTTTTTCTCTCAATTTTTTTCCATTTTGAATATCCTATATATGGATTTTTTGCTACACCTATACAAGGTGTATCTAATGAATACCCGAGTTGAACCGCTTCTCCAAAATTTCTTGGATGTATTATGCCATGACCATCACACATTATAAGATCTGGAACAGTCGATAATTTTATGATAGATTTAGCTAACAAGCCACACTCTCGAAATCCTAAAAATCCTGGTTTATATGGAAATTTAACCGTATCTTGAGTGAAAGCTTTTTGTTCAATTAATCCTCTTTCAACGTTCCAAAGAACAGCACAAGCGACGCCATATTCCATTGTCCCAGTATTATAATATGAGATATCTACTCCAACGACCGATTTAATATCCCCAACAGTATTTATATTAGAAGTCTCTTGCTCGATTGCAATAATTTCCTGAAATTTTAACTGAACTACCTCTGCTTCTTTTAATGAATAATCATCTTTCAATAATTCTTCTCTAAATATCATCTAAGCTGACAACTTCGGTTTTTGAGGCTGTAATATTATTTATTTTATTTTACTCTATTTATAGTTTATAATCTAATGTGAGATATACATTCATATATTGGTGTGGTTTTGAGAAATGTCTTTCTAAATTTTAACCGTGAAATTCAAATCTAAAAAATTCCTAATTGAAATAAGCTAAATTAAATTTAAGGTTAATTTGATGAAAATTGCTGTTTCTGGGAAAGGAGGAGTTGGAAAAACTCTAATTTCTGGTACGTTAGCAAGGATGTTTGCGAAAGACGGATTTAAAGTCTTAGCAATTGACAATGATTCTGCGATGAATTTAAGTTATACATTAGGAATTGACCAAGAAACTAAAGATAAAATTGTCCCTATTTCAGAGATGAAAAAATTAATAGAGGAACGGACTACAGTAAAGGGTGCAGGTCCAGGCGTTTATAATATAAATCCTAAGGTTTCAGATATTCCCGATAAATACAAAATTACAGGTCCAGATGATCTCGAACTACTTGTATTAGGATCAATTGAAGAGCCTGCCACAGGATGTCTTTGTCCTGAAAATGCTTTGATAAGAACTTTACTGCATAACTTATTTGTAAAAAGAGAAGAAATCATTGTAGTTGACTTTGAGGCAGGACTAGAACATTTAGGAAGAGGAACCGCAAAAGGTATTGATGTGATGTTAGTTGTTACTGAACCTTCTCAAAAGTCATTAGATCTCTGCAAAAAAATTATTGATTTATCCAAAAAGTTAGGTGTTATTAATATATTTTTGATTGCGAATAAAATAACTGATGAGAGCCAAAAAGAGATTATAAATAGAAGAATTGAAGATTGGGAGGTTCCCCTTTATCATTCTATTCCTTTTGATGCAGAAATAGGAAAAGCTGATTTAAATGGTGAATCACCGATAGATTTTAACCAAAATTCTCAGGGAGTTCAATCCATATGGACTCTCTATCTCAAATTAAAACAACTTAAAAAAGACCTTTTTGATTTATAGAGATAGATTAAAAAAAAAATAAATTAATTTTATTTGAATTTTTCAAATGAAGAATTCCTTATGATTTATTTTTTACTCTTGTTGTTGTTGAGTAGCTGCCATAAGTTCTTGATTATTATTATTAAAAAAAACGTCATCTTCCTAGACTAATATTTTAAAAATATATATTCTATATAGCCCATCTATAAATACCCAATCAATGTTTAGTGGTTTGGAGATAATCCAAAATAATTTGAAATCAATAAACTGAGGAGATAATAAAGAAATTGAGGAAGAAAGAAAACCTTCTAGTATTAGGAATGTATTCATTGATTATCGCATTCGTTCTAGACATGGGGGGTAATGCTAACCCTGTAGTTAATATAATTGTTCTGTTATTTCTTGGATTAGCAATTTATTCTAATGCTAGATATGTGATTTTAACTTCTTTAGATAACAAAAAGAAATAGTCTTAAAAAGAAATGTCTTTTTTTAGTTTATAGTATATCAGATAAATCAAGATTTTGTTCTTCAGCAAGTTCCTTCCACTGTTCTATGGCTTCTAATGCATCTTTCTCATTCATCATTTCGATTGCATAGCCTGCGTGAACAATTACGAATTTACCAACCTCTGGATTTTGAATTAATGCGATAATAACTTTTTGTTTAATGCCGTCAAAATCTACTAACGCCGAATTTCCATCGATATTCAAGATTTTTCCAGGTATTGCTAGGCACATAATAAATCCATAGGAACTTTAATCCATACAAAATTGGGAATATATAAAAGCAAATAAAATTATTGGTTCATTTTAAGAAATATAACAATTTGAATTTGTGGGATAAAATGTTCTTAAATAAATTTAAAGAATTTCCTGAAAAGAGAATTCTTTACATAATAACAATTATAGGCTTTTTAATAGTTCTCTTGGTAGAAATCTTCGTTTTCATTCCAATAGAGGCAAATGTTTCTACTTACGGTATCCTAGACTATGAATTTGCTTGGACATCTAGTAGAGTTGAAACTATTTTATCGGTATGGGGTTCTGAGTGGATTGATAATCAAATAACCGCAATTTATTGGGATTTCCTCTTTATTATTGGATATGTTTCCTTAGCATTTGGTCTAATAGTCATTGCATTCCGAAAATCCGAGGGAAAAGTTCAAGCTATTGGAACCTTTATAACATTAACTCCCTTCCTAACAGGAATTTTCGATGTAATTGAAAATATTTTTCTAATTTCTATGACAAATACGCCTACTTCTGTCACTGAACCGTATCCCTTAATCGCATCTTTAAGCGCAACAATCAAGTTCGGATTCCTGTTTATAGGGATTATCTATTTTGTAATAGCCATATTACTAATTTTAATTAATAAAATCAAAAAATAGAATAAATCTTATCCTACTTTTTTTTAATCCCTTCTAGAATAAAAAGCAACCAAGTCATCCAACCAATTAAAAATCTCTTCCTTGGATAAACTATCGACATTGAATTTCAATCTCTCTAATTCTCGGAGTAGATTTTTTATGTCCAAAGGAACTGGATTATGACATAACTCAAATAGATATTCGTTAGTTTTTGTTACTAGCGCCTTGATACTCATATCCATAGGATCAAACTCAGACTTTTGAGTTATTTCATTAATACTCTTATCTAATTCAACTAATTGGTTAATTAAATCAAAAAGACGTCCCGTTTCGTTTCCTTTAAAAGAACTGTCTACTTGAAAGTAAAAACCTTTATAATCATCTAAAGGAATTAATTCATTATATCGGTTATCGATTCTTATAACAGATTTCACATTTTTATAAAGATTTGATGGTGCCC
The DNA here is from genome assembly GCA_048941385.1 of Promethearchaeota archaeon. Taxonomy (GTDB): domain Archaea; phylum Asgardarchaeota; class Lokiarchaeia; order Sigyniarchaeales; family SOKP01; genus Loki-b32. The sequence continues at coordinate 1,946 of JBHLNR010000054.1, read as the reverse complement.
AAGAATAAATCTCATAACTCGATTCTATTCTTTCATTATAGACGACCAATCTAAATTTGTGCTCATCTCTAAAATAACCAAATGGAATTATAACAAAATCCAAAGAATTCATTGGTTCTCTATTTAATACGTATTTAAGACCATCAATCATATGAATCTGATCGATTGAATGTTTATATAAATCAAATTTGATTTTAGTCATATGTGGTTTATACATATAAAAAATTATCCCCTCAAAACCCTGTACATCTAATTCAATAGAAAATCCTATTTGTTCTTGGATAATATCTCTATTATTGAATCTTATATTCAAAAATAAATGATAGTAATTTTCTATATGTTGAAAAAACCAAGGAACCTCCCGATTTAAATTATAAGTAACCATTATTAGCTCCATTTAAGAGTTTGATAATTATATTCTTATATTCTTAAAGTGTAAGAACTCCAAACTATTAAAGAAATCTTTATTATTTAAATCTTTCAATCTAAAATACAAAAATAGAGAAAATAAAAAAAATAAATTAAGTTTAAATTACAGACTAATTATTTCATTCGAACACGATGAAATTTAAGCCCAATATCGTCTGGACTAATTCCCATTGCTAAAGCATATAGTTCAGTCAAATAAAGAACAGGTAGATTGTATTCTGTCTCAAACGTCTTAGAAAGATCCCTTTGACGGGTATCAAATTGCTGAAAACATGCAGGACAATTAACTACAATAGCATTTGCTCCTGCTTTTTTCATGCTATCCATCTTCTTTTTTAAGTTTGCCATACCATGTTCCTCATATGCATTAGTTACAGCAGAACCACAGCAAAGTGCTAATTCATCATAATCCACTACTGTCGCACCAGATGCAGCTACGAGTTCTTTTAAATTTACTGGTCTTAATGGATCATCTGCTTCCATCCATTCAGCCGGTCTCATATAATGGCACCCAGGATGACAAGCTACCTTAAGATCACTCATAGGATTAGTAATTGCACCTTTAATTTTGTCTATTCCAACCTCGTCTTTTAAAACATCGACAAAGTGCTTTACGTCAATAGATCCTTTAAATTCTTTGCCAATTTTAGCTAATTCCGTATTCACCTTATCTTTCTTGAGACTATCATGCTTTAACTGATGTTTAACTCCTCTTAATGTATTTGTACAACCATTACATAAGGAAATAATATCTTTTCCCTCTGCTTCTGCTAAGCATAGATTTCGTGCTCCTACAGTTAGCCAAGCATCATTATCAAAGCTTTTCATTCCAGTTGGATCTGGACAACATGAAAAAGGAGCTTGTGATGTATCTATTCCTAGTTTCTCAAAAACCTTCCTTGAAGCGGCCTCAATAAAGGGAATTCTATTTCCAATAGTACATCCTTCAAACATTTTATATTCTGCCATTTTCTTTTACCCTCGAATTATTTTAGTTTCTTTTCTGATCCGATATTTCTTAGTAATGTTTGCACTTCATTTACATCAGGAGCAGCTACTGCAGGTAAACCCAATTGTTCTCTCCTTCTTTCAATTGCAGGTTGTGAAGGAATTGCTTTGGCGCTATCAAAAATTGCTTTCGCTTGTGAATAAATGAAGTCAGGTCCTTTTCCTAAAGCTATACTTTGATTTTTTAGAAAAGTAAAAATCTCAGTAAGCTCAATATTTTGAGGACAAACTTCATCACAGGTATCGCATACAGTACAACCCCAAATTGTTAGGTCGTCTCCTCCAAGAATTAAATCCTTATATCCTAGAAGAGCCATTAGAATGTTTTGTCGGGGATTGTATCCCGTAGTAGTATAAAAATCTGTAGTAACTGCTGTAACCGGACAATTATCAGCACATCTACTACATTGATAGCAGTATTTAATTACATCAGGCCCAATGTGAAAATCCATAACTTGTTTTCTAAATTCAAAATTTGCTTCCATTTTTTTTCCACTTTTTGTGTTTTT
>JBHLNR010000243.1:0-4763 GCA_048941385.1 Promethearchaeota archaeon | reverse complement strand
TAAGTTTGATGAATCCCTTGAAACAAAAACTAAAACACAATTATATCCTAAAGTAAAAGTTATGCTCAGTAAAGCTGCTTCTTTATATGAAAAAGGAGGTTTTAAAAACGGTGCCGATTGGGCTCAAGCAACTTCAATCTATTTTGATGCTGCATGGCAGTTGATTAAGGCTGACGAAGAAATTAATCTTAGTAATAAAAGTAAACTTTTAAAAATCGGTTCTGAATATTTAAAATCTGCTATTGAATTATTTGGAAAAGCAGGTTATAAGGAAAAAGAAAATGAGGTCCTAGATCGGTTACGTAGAGTAGAAAGAGAAGAAATAATCCTTCTTACAGCACTAGGTACTATACAAGAACCGTCTATTTCTAGAAGTACCATTGGAATAGTTGCTCCCTCTTGCCCTATAGAAATAAGTGAATCACCAAGATTAGGTGAGGTACGTCAATTCTCAGAAGAAATTAATCAAGCTTCAAGAAAAATTGAAAAAGAAAAAGAATTCAAACCAACCTTGACAGTTGAAGAAGAGCCTATAGTACTTTTAATTTTAACTACAGGAGGAGTTCCTATTTTTTCTTATCCATTTGCTGAGGAATGGAAATTTGATGATGAACTGTTTGGTGGTTTTATGAGCTCCTTTAGTTCTATTAGTGATGAAATTTTTTCTGAAGGACTCGATCGCGCTAAATTCGGACAGTATACGGTACTTATGGAATCGGTTTCAGATTTCTTAATTTGTTACTTATTTAAAGGACAGATATATTTAGCTAAGCAAAAACTGACGGAATTTGTAGAACGTATTCAGAGCAACACCTCAATATGGCAAACTTTGAAAAAATTTCAAAAAACAAGTGAAGTTGTTGAATTAAGAGATATTCCGTTAATAGAAAATCTACTTACAGAAATATTTCTCATCAAAAATCTTTAATTCTCAAGTCCCTTTATTTTAAGTGGCGGTCGTGGAGTTGTTCTACGGTATTTAACAGCTGGATAACCCAATGTAAAAGCTCCTAGCACCATTCCCTTAATTCCGATGATATTTAATATCTCTTTATTCATTGGAATAGCACCTTGGATCATTCCAATCCAACAAGTTCCTAGGCCAAGACTTTCTGCTGCTAGCATTCCATAGGTTAAGGCAATTCCAGCATCATTTGCTCGTAAACCAAGCATTATACTATTTTTTTCAACCACTCTATAATATAATACGATCACATGAGGGGCATTATAAAATATACTGCGTCCGATTGATTTGAAATATTTAAGAGCTTGTTCTGCTGATTTAAAACCCATATATTGATACTGAGTTTTTACAATTTCATTACTTAATAACTCAATCTGCTCAGGATCTGAGAGAACTATATATCGCCATGCACGGGCATTAGAAGCGCTTGGGGCATATCTCATTGCTTCAAATACTTTTTGAATTATTTCTTTTGGAACTTTTTTGTTTTTATAACGTCTTGTTGATCGCTTAGCTCGAAGAAGTTTAAATATCTTATCATATTCTATAATATCTCCCGGAGAATCTATACCTGGAAAGGTTTCAACGTCATCTAAATCTTTTGTGAGAATAGCATCTTCAGGACAAATGGCTATACAGTGACCACAAACATTACAAGCTGCAAGGGTATCATTGAAGACTACTTCTTTATCTTCATTAACTAAAAAATAACCACGACCACACTCTTGGATACATTGTCTGCAATTTGAACACTTTTCTTTATCAATTCCTATTATTGACATAAGATTCAAAATAGAGAAGATTAATTTTAACTTTTTTAAGAAAATTAAGGGTAATTTAAAAAAAAATTGGTTGAAAATTCTTTATAATAAGATTTATAAGTTATAAAAAAAGCTTTTTTAATCTTAATTAAATACGTTTCGATAACATAATTTTAATAAAAAAATCGAATACAAAATAATGAATATAGAAGAATTTGATGCTTTAATTGTAGGAGCGGGGCTCAGTGGTCTAAGAGCAGCATTAGAGTTATCGAAAAAATGGAATGTAGCTGTGATTAGTAAAGTTTGTCCTGTAAGGTCGCATTCTGGAGCCGCTCAAGGGGGAATTAATGCGGCTTTAGGTAATTTAGAAGAGGGAAAAGATGACACGCCAAAACGACACGCATTTGATACAGTAAAAGGTTCTGATTATCTTGCAGATCAAAATGTTGTAATATTTATGTGTGAAGAGGCTCCTAAGATCGTCATTGAATTCGAAAGTATGGGTGCTCCTTTTTCACGGTTAGATTCAGGTTTAATAGCACAACGCCCCTTTGGAGGTGCTGGCTTTCCACGAACTTGTTATGCTGGGGATAGAACAGGTCATGCATTACTTCATACCCTTTATGAACAATCAGTTCGGAATGGAGTTACCTTCTTTGAGGAACATTTTTTGATTGATCTTTATAAAGTAAATGAGAGTGTCACAGGTTTAATCACTCTTGATATTGCAAAAGGAAATCTTGTTTCATTTCGGGCTCCATATATTATTTTAGCTACAGGCGGTTTTGGGCGTATATATCAACTTTCTACCAATGCGGTTATTAATACAGGCGATGGTGTAGGTGCTGCTTTTCGAACAGGTGTTCCAATGCAAGATGTGGAGTTTGTTCAATTTCATCCTACAACTTTGTATGGGACGAATATCCTCATAACTGAAGGTGCTCGAGGGGAGGGAGGTTATCTTTTTAATAGAAAGAATGAGCGGTTTATGGAGAAAACTGCTCCAAAAACTATGGAACTCGCCCCTAGAGATATAGTTGCCCGTGCGATTGAGACAGAAATAATTGAAGGGAGAGGATTTGAAAATGCATATGTTCATTTGGATCTAATCCATCTTGGAGCAGAAAAAATTAATAACAAACTACCCGGTATTAAAGAAATTAGCATTTACTTTGCTGGGATCGATCCAATTAAAAAACCAATTCCAGTTCAACCGGGACAACATTATTCAATGGGAGGAATTGGTACTAAATTTGAAGGAGATTACGGGGAGACAGATATTTTAGGACTTTATACTATAGGGGAATGTTCCTGTTTGTCTGTTCATGGAGCAAATAGATTAGGAGGTAATTCATTATTAGAAACTGCTGTATTTGGAAGATATATTGGAAGGAAATTAATTGAAAAAGGATTACCAAATAAACCGAGTTCAAGTGAAATTCAAACTGCAGAGGAAGATACAATTGAAAATATTGAAAAATTATTCAAGAAATGGAATGAAAATAGTGGAAGAAAACCGGCAGAAATTAGAGTAGATATGGGTGAAACTATGAATCAAAATGTAGGAGTTTATAGAACCGAAAAAGATCTCAATACAGCAATAGAAAAACTCACTAAGTTACAAAAAGAGTTCTTAAATACACAAGTTTCAACTGAAGATAGAAGATTTAATTATGGACTAATTCGTACTCTAGAACTTAGGAATATGCTGGATATTGCAGAAGCGACAGCTTTAGCCTCAGTCTGGAGAAAAGAAAGTAGAGGAGCTCATTTTCGTATAGATTATCCAAGTCGAAATGATGATAATTATTTAGTTCATACAATGGTATATAGAGGAAAAAATGGGCTAGAAATCAAAACAAAACCAGTGAAATTAGGAATATTTGAAGTTAAGGAGAGGAAATACTAATGGTTGAAAAACAGAAATTATTGGTTTATAGAAATTCAGGTAATGGAGATATCCGTTATGATAGATATAAGATTCCTTTATCGAGGGGAATGAGTATATTAGAAGCTCTTTTCTACATACAAGATTATTTAGATTCGTCATTAGCATTTCGATATGCATGTAGAGGTGCTATTTGTGGTTCATGTGGAATGACTATAGATAAAGTTCCTTTATTAGCATGCAGGACTCAAGTTTCTACAGTCAAAACTTCAAAAAAACCTGCTAATTTACCCAAATTTAATTTTGGTGATCATTCAAATTGGAATTCAAAAACAGAAATTTTAATCGAACCACTCCCTAATATGACTGTTTTGAAGGATCTAGTTGTGGATATGGAACCATTTTGGAATTTTTATAGAGAAGTAGAACCGTATTTTATAAGAGAATGGAATGAAAATGCTCCAGAATCTTCACAATTCCCAAATCAAATGAAATCTATTGAACGATTAGTCTATTGTATTTTATGTGGATTATGTTGGGCTTGCCCAGTTAGTAATTATAATCTAAATTATCTAGGACCGGCTCAATTAGCAAAAGCTAACAGATTTATAAGAGATTCTAGAATTACAGATAAAAAAAAGGAATCTATAATTTCACGGGTTCTAAAAGAGGATGCAATTCCTGCATGCGAAAAATTTTTTGTGTGTAATCGAGTTTGTCCTAAAGGTGTAATGCCAGGAACCGCTATTAACGATATCAGAGATGAATGGCTAAAGACTGAATAACTTATTTTTTTAAAAACTTATCTGCAATTTCAGTTTTGAATTTTTAACTTATAGTGGAAGAAAAAGTTTATTTAGGAATAGATTTAATTAAAAAAGAAGGTGATAAAATTTGACAATAAAAACTAAAATTACAGAAATGTTTGGAATTAAGTATCCAATCGTTAGTGCCCCTATGGGCCCTTTTCGTACAGTTGAATTAGCTGTAGCAGTTTCAGAAGCAGGTGGGCTTGGTACCATATCCCATACAACAGTGTCTATGGATGGTTATGAAGAAAATACCTTAATAGCCTTAAAGAAGAACCTTGATTATGCTGTCGAGCAAACAGATAAACCATTTGGATTTAATATTATAACTTCGAGAA